>JAMONK010000153.1 GCA_027065835.1 Thermococcus sp.
GAGCAGGCACCACAGAAACCGACGCGGGTGCCGAGGTGGTAGCCGTTGGGGCGGTACCGGCAGCGCTCAGGGCACTCACGTCTATCCCAAGCCCTTTGGCCTCAACGGTGTACTCCCTGTCCTCAAATGCCACCCTAAAGCGGCCGGGTCCAAGCTCTTCAACTTCAACCTCGTATTCAACGCCATCAACGATGACCTTGACCTTCGCCATCTTCACCACTCCCCTATTTCGTAGTTGAAGTTCTCAACCTCATCCATACCGGTCTGTAGACCGTAGAGCCTCCATGCGTCGGAGACTTTCCTCTTGAACGGCAGTGGCCTTAACTGGGCCGCTTTTTCGGCGGTGTACGCCGTTATCGCCGCGGTTATAACCACAAGGTCGCGCGGTGGTACTCCCTTTTTCTCCTTTTCTGTCACTGCGGGGGTAGCTTCCGCCTTCGGAGCCGGGAGGGATCCCTCCCTCTCGACCATCCTCCTCTCGAACCATCCAACGGAGTAGAGGATGCCCGCCAGTATCCCCAGTATGCTGAAGACTATGGTTACCCCGATGACCGTTATCCACAGGCCATCCATGAACTCGCTCATTGCTATCATCGCTCACACCTCACAGCGGGATGTTGCCGTGCTTCTTCGGCGGGAGCTTGACGCGCTTGCTCTCGAGGGCTTCCAGTGACATTATGATCTTCGCCCTCGTCTCGGCCGGGTCTATAACGTCGTCGATGTAGCCGCGCGAAGCCGCAACGTACGGGTTGGCGAACTTCTCGCGGTACTCGGCTATCTTCTGCTGCCTAACTTCCTCCGGGTTCTCGGCGTTGGCTATCTCTCTGCGGAATATGATGTTGGCCGCTCCTTCCGGTCCCATGACCGCTATCTCCGCGGTCGGCCAGGCGAACACGAAGTCCGCCCCGAGATGCTTGCTCCCCATCGCGAGGTAGGCACCGCCGTAGGCCTTTCTGAGGACCACGGTGACCATTGGGACCGTCGCCTCGGCGTAGGCGTAGAGTATCTTAGCTCCGTGCCTGATGATTCCACCGTACTCCTGCTGGGTTCCTGGAAGGTATCCCGGAACGTCAACGAGGGTAACTATCGGGATGTTGAAGGCGTCGCAGGTTCTCACGAAGCGCGCTATCTTGTCGGAGCTGTCTATGTCGAGGACACCGGCGAAGTAGTTCGGGTTGTTGGCGACTATACCGACGGTCTGGCCGTTCATCCTTCCGAAGCCGACGACGGCGTTTGGAGCGAAGTAGGGCAGGATTTCGAGGAAATCCGGGTTGCCGTTCTCGTCCCTGTCAACTATCTCGTAGATGACCTCTCTGACGTCGTAGCCCTTGTTCGGGTCGTCGGGAACAACTTCGTAGAGCCTCTCGGTCTTCCTGAAGGGCAGGTCGCTCGTCTTAACGCGCGGCGGTTTCTCCATGTTGTTGGGGGGTAGGTATCCCACAAGACGCCGTATCAATGCGAGAACTTCCTCGTCGCTCTTGCCGACCAGGTGTGCCTGTCCGGCGCGCTGGGCGTGAACCATGGCTCCACCGAGCTGGGTCGGCGTGACCTCAACACCGGTGACGGCCTTGACGACCTGCGGGCCGGTGATGAACATGAAGCTCGCGGGGTTGTCCACCATAAGAATGAAGTCTCCTATCGCAGGGCTGTAAACCGCCCCACCGGCACAGGGACCCATAATCGCCGTAATCTGCGGGACAACACCGCTCAGCAGGGTGTTCATCTTGAAGATGTCGCCGTATCCTTTGAGCGAGTCAACGCCCTCCTGGATTCTGGCACCACCGGAGTCGTTTAGGCCTATAACAGGGGCTCCGGCCTCCAAAGCCAGCTCCATAACGCGCTTTATCTTGGCCGCGTGCATCTCCCCGAGGGACCCCCCCATTACGGTGAAGTCCTGGGCGAAGACGAAAACGAGCCTTCCGTCGATTGTTCCGTATCCGGTTACGACACCGTCCGCCGGCAGCTCCTTCTTGTCGAGCCCGAACTCCGTCCCACGGTGCTTTACGAAGGCACCTACCTCGACGAAACTGCCTGGATCGAGGAGCTTCTCGATTCTCTCGCGGGCGGTGAGCTTTCCCTTGGAGTGCTGTTTTTCGACGGCCTTTTCGCCGCCCATCTCCAGGATTTTGCCCTTTCTCTCATACAGCTCGCTAACTTTTTCCCCCATGCTCATAAAGAACTCCTCCCTGTCTTGGCTGGAAGGCTTGTAGTTTGTAAAGTTTAAAAGGGTTTTCAAAGGTATTAGGTCCACCTAAAAGAGCCGTGCCGCCCGAACTTTGAAAAATTGAAGGGGACGAGAGTTTAAAGATGCGCGATCGGGGTCTCGGCACCGCAGGCCTCGCACTTGAGTATATGGAAGCGGCCCTTCTTTACTATCTTCGTGTCCGGGCTTCCGCAGACCGGGCAGATGACGAACTCCTTGAGGTACTTCTTCAGCTTGTTCCCTATCAGGTAGGGCGTGAAGCGTCCCTGCAGTACTGCGCGCCGTCCCTCCAGGGTCCCGGCGGTAGCGACTTCGCGCAGGACGAACTTGAGGAGATGGCCGGGATCGCGGTTCATGGCCTCGGCTATGTCCATGAAGTTCTCTATGATCGTCCTGTTTCCGGATATCGTGACCGCCGCCGCGGGGACCTCAAAACGTGATGAGTGCTGTTTCACGTTCTCGGGAAGCTCCTCGTAAGCCTTATCCAGTAAACCCTCGAAATCGTAAAAGTCAACCTTCTTCTCCTCGCTCATTCTCCCACCTCTACTTGGATTTGGAGGGTCCTTTTATAACCTTGTTGGCCGTGCTCAAAGTACCCTGTAAAAGCCTGCCCTCGGTTCGTATACCCGTGAGTTTGCTGAGAGCTCTTCAAGCATCTTGCGGGCTTCTGCTTTCTTTATCCCGTACTTTCCAGCCTCCTCCAGGATTTTATCTACTGGTGCGCCGAACTCGCCCTCGTCCTCCAGTGCCTTGATGATGTCGAGCAGTTTGTCTATCTTGTTTATCTTCTTCGAGCTCTTCCCGACTTCCAGTATAGAGACATCGAGGGTTCCTTCCTCGTCTGTTGCGATGGTCTTTATCATGTCCTCGATTATCCTTATCGCTTCCCTCGCATCTTCCCTCGTCACCGTTTCGCTGAGGCGCATTCTCGCGTGTGCCTCACTCAGGCGGATCAGGGCCTCCAGCTGCCTCGCGGTTATTGGGATTGGCTGTACCCCTTCCTCCTCCCCGCTTCTCTTGAACCCTCTCCTCATCCGGACGTAGTAGTTCTTTATCTCCTCCATTGCCTCCCTGCTGAGTACCGGGTGGATGTTCTTCCTGGCGTAGGCGATGTACTTCTTGAGCAGGTCGTAGGGTATCTTTGGAGTTACCGCCTCGGCCTCACCCCTGCGGACCTTCAGAATGTGCTCCGCGATGCTCGAATCAACCTTCTCGTCCGGCTCGTCGAGGAGGAGGAATATGAGGTCGAAACGGCTCAGCAGTGTTGGTGGGAGGTCGAGCTGCTCTGGAAGGCTCTTGTGCCGATTGAAGCGTCCGTATTTTGGATTCGCCGCGGCTATGACGGTTGTTCTGGAGTTCAGCGTGGCGGTTATGCCGGCCTTCGAGATGCTGATGGTGTTGTGGAGGACGAGCCCGTGGGAGACGAAGAGGTGGTGAGGTTCGACGGTCACGTCGTAAACCCACTTCTGGGAGTCGTTTGGAACCCTCTCCGTGCGGGACACGCGCAGGAAGTTAACGTTACCCCTCATAGTCTCTTTTACCTCTTCTATGACCGCCTTGATCTCCGTAACCGCCCTTGCGACCTCGCTTTGAACAATGCTAAGGGCCAGGGGGTCTCTCCTCTTCAGCTTGTTCTTGAACGTCTGGTAAACCATCGGGTAGCGCTGGGTTATTCTACTCTTTCTTATGTATCCTGCGGCTTCGACGGGGTTCTCAATGGCCAGCCGTTCGACGGTTTCTACGTGCCTCTCCAGGGATTCCAGGATCTTTCTGAGCTTGGATTCGGGAAGAAGCGTCGCCGATGGGGAAACCTTCAGACCCTCTGGTGCCCTGAACATGAGTCCCTTTCCGGCCTTCAGAAGTTTTCTGGCCAGTTCGGCTGGAAACGTCCTCTCTGTCTCTTTAACGGTGTAGTACACCGAGTTTCTGCGTATCTCTGAGAGAACCCCCATAGAATACAGGGCGTCCTGGCAGTCCTCGGCGTCCTTTCTGCTCTTGAATGTCCTCTCCTTCGGGGCTCCTAAATCTGTGGGGTACCTCTGGACCCCGAGGGCGATATCTCCCTTCCCTACCTTCTCCGCAGGTTTCTCGCGAATCCCTCCATTCTCCCACACCATCACTGGATGTTCGGGGGTTACGGTTATACTCCTGCCGTTGGAGAATCGTATCCTGATGAAGTGATCCGGGGCTCTGTGCCTGCTCACACGGTCTGCCCTGACCCTGACGACCTCTTTCCTGTTGATGTCGTAAGCGAGAAGCTCTACATCTTCAACCGGCAGTATCTCCGTGTCCTTGCCGGTTATCACCCTGTCGCGGTTGGCGTTGATGAGGGAATCCACGAATTCCCCTATCTTGACCCTTCTGCCATCGGCGAGGAGGAGCCTGAAGTCGTGATGGTAGCTCTGCTGCTCCAGGGCCTCGTGGATGGCACTCCTGTCGCGGTCACTCATCTTGTCGAACTCGTCGATCATCGCGAAACCGCCGTCCGCCAGGACCAGAACGCCCGCCTCAAGGACCCATGAGCCCGTTAATTCGTCCCTAACGGCCGCGGCCGTCAAACCGGCTGCGGAGCTGCTCTTACCACTCGTATAAATCGCCCTCGGCGCCAGATTGGCAACGTAGCGGAGAATTTGGCTGTTGTGAACGAAAATGTTGTTGGCTATGAAGTTGTGATGCTCCGGAACTTGCAGGTCATAGACCCACGGATGCTCTGGCCTGTACTCCGTGATCTCGACTATCTTGTCCCAGAAGATGTCTGAGTTCCCAAGGAGTTTCCTGAGGTGGTCGTCCTTCGTTTCGGGCACTATCTTCGGCTCGTTTTCCCTCCTCGGCACGGCTATGGAGTCTCCAACCCTCAGCTCCTCAGCCTCCCTCGTCTTGAACTGGCCGTCTTCAAAGGTGAAGAACGGGTGGGTCGGAGTTACACGAATCTCGCGCCCGCTCGTGGTTCTTATCATGTACATTTTCTCGGGAGCGGTCCTCTTCCAGGCGATGTTTGCCTTGACCTTTCTGACCTTGAGAGTTTTCGCATCTAGGGCATATAGTTCAAGATCAATCGGGGCGTAGAAGCCGTCGTCAACTTTTTTGAGATTTCCTTCACTCCTGCCTTTTTCTATGGCCTCGTTAACTATCTCACCTATCTCCCTCAGACTTCCATCGGCGAGGATGACCTTTGTGTGATAGTCAACACATTTGGCCACTCCCGGATCGCCCACAAGTAAAACGTGGCTCTCTCCCCTGAGCTTGGTTCCATCGGGCAGGGTACGTTGGACCCCTCCGAAGAGTGCGAGCGCTATACCTTTCTTGACGTTCTTCATTCCCCATATGGCGGGGGCTATCGAGTCCACTATCGCGTCAACGACGTCCTTTCTTCTGGCCAGCTCCCTTATCTTCTGCTCGTCTTCCGGGGATATCTCAAGCTCCTCTATCTCCTTGCTGAGCTGTTCGATGTAGTTGACCTCAAGGACCTTCTTGAAAACCGGCCGTTTGTCCTTCTGTTCAAGTATCACACGGAGTATCCCTGTAACGAGGATCCTGTCGCCGGGCAGAGCCGTGTCAACGAGGTCGTCCAGCAGAATCGCATCAATGAACCGGGGCATCTGGCCGCCTTTAAGGCTCTCTGGCCTGTCCTGGAGACGGAAGCTCTGGAAGTTTATAAAGCGGCTCTTCTCAACGTCTAGGTTGATGTTCCTGCTTCCACAGGCGTCGCACTTCGTCGGTTTCACGAGGTTGTCGTAGGGCCTCTGGAGGCGAACCATCTCGTTGCCGCAGTCCTTGCACACGAATACCGCTTTCTCCACGAATGGTTTGACCTCGCTCACGCGCGTGATTATGCCCTCAACCTGGATTAATCTGTTTATGTGCTCGCTTCCCAGCTCCTTCACGAGAAGGCTGTGGGGTAGGTTGTAGAAGCGGGCGTGGACCTTGAACTCCTCCTCCTTGAGCAACGGCGGTTCACGGAGGACTATCTGTACTGCATCCTCCGCTGCCAGTACGGCCTCTTCCGGATTGCTGAGGAGCTCGTCCGCCAGCTCTGGGTCGTAGGAGTTCAAGTGGGACCAGTCTATGGGCAGGGAGCGCCTGGGGATTACAGTGAGGAGGTCTTTGAGCTTGTTGAGGTAAACTGGGTTGCCCTCATCATCGACGTACTCGCGAAGGAACCTCGCAAAACGTTCGATCATCTCTTCCCTATCCATCATCCATCACCAAGCCACTCGTCTCTTATCTTTGACAGCTGAAGATACACACGTCTTTCCTCCGGGGAAAGGCGGGACAGTATTTCCAGGCTGTTTGGCCGGAGCATAACCGAGTTCAGAATCTTCTTGAAACGGATCACCTTGAGGTGCTCCATCTTTTTCTTAAGGTTGGCCAGCTTTGTGAGCTTGACGTTGATGGTCTCTATGCCATCCCCTGCGTTCAGACGGACGTAGTTCTCGAGGTAGTATATGTAAAACGCGGCCCTCTCATACAGTCCGGCGGGGAGGGGGGTAAGGGGCTCGCTGTTTCTCTCCTCGGCTATCGTCCTGTCTATCTCTCCTATCACCTTGTCCGCCTCGTCGACGACTTCAACCACCCCGTTCTCCCATAGCTCCTTTGCCTTCCAGTCTTCGATAAGCACGATGTCCCCGACGCTCCAATCGCCGAAGGGCCTCAGGATCTTAACGGCTATGAGTGCTCTCCCTGTGAACATGCCACCACCCTCTCGAATAACTCACTCGGCTTATGGACTTAAAGACCTTTGGGCACCCGGATGCTGGATGGGTTAAGCCTATAAGCCCTTGCACCCCATCCAGTGTGGTGGGAACATGAGGATAGGGATAATGAGCGATACCCACGACAATCTTCCCGCGATAAGGAAAGCGGTTGAGTTCCTGAACTCAAGGAACGTGGATCTGGTCATTCATGCGGGGGATTACGTCGCCCCCTTCGTTGCAAACGAACTCGGGAACCTAAACGCCCCGCTCAAGGGAGTGTTTGGCAACAACGACGGCGAGAGAAAGGGACTTCACGAGGCCCTTGGCATCTACGATGAGATCCTTGAGGTAGAGGCCGACGGGATGAGGATAGCCGTAACGCACGGAACTGACGAGCGTATAGTTAGGGCCCTTGCACGGAGCAGGCTCTACGATGTGGTGGTCGTGGGACACACGCACCGCTATGAGATAAGGGAGGAGGGCAGGACGATACTTATCAACCCTGGAGAGGTGTGCGGTTACGTGACGGGCGTCAAGAGCGTTGCACTCCTGGACAGCAGGCGGAGGGAGGTTCAGATATTCAACATCGAGACCGGGGAGCTCCTAGGGGCTATGAGCCTCTAAAGAGCGCCTCTAAAGAGCATCTAACGGGTCTCGGATGTTTCCAAGTTGAGGGCGGTGTGTATGGAGGACGTACTTGCGCCCCAGGAACGGCACGATGCGGTTGTTTTCATAGGCGTTGACAGAAGGGAAAACGTGGAGTTCATCAAAGTCTACGCCCTGGACGAGGTGCTGGCTGCCAAGACCCTTCAGGAGTTCTTTGAAGCTAGGGGTATATTCCCTTCGGATTTCATCGTGGTTGAGAGGGGTTTTGAAAGTGTGAGGGGTAAGGGGGCCATAACCACGCGGAGCGAGGGCGAACTCTCTGCGAGGCTCTCCCGGCTGGGACTGAAACTCCTTTCCAACGGTGTTCTCTTCACCTCGGGTGTTGAGGAGGTTTACTCGATGACCCTCGTCAGCCAGAGGCTTCTGGGGGAGTTCTCGGATAAACCCGATCGTAGGTCTGGGGAAATCGTAAAACTGAAGCTTTTAGGGCTGGGCGAAAGTGCGCTGGTTGAGAACCGCAGGGGTATTGACCTGAGCCCCTACCTTCGTGGAAATACCCTTCTGGTGAGGGAACCCTCGATTGAGAGGGCTGCAGAGCTCTTGGAATCCGGCAGACCGCTCGTCGTGGAGACGGCTGATGCCTCAAAATACTCCTCCCTGGAGTTCCCCGTTGTGATAAAGCTGTCTCCCCTCTCCCCGAGGGAGTTTGCGGAGGAAGTTTCCCGGGAACTTGGATTTGAGGTGCCATACGGGATGTTTGCGGATCTTCCCCCTGAGAAACGGGGTGTTAGGAACGCCCGGGCTGTGGCGAGGGTGGCCAGGAAGCTCAGGGAAAAAACCGGAAAGGAGTGGGAGGAGGCCCTGGCCTTGGCCATTCGGCTCCATCTGGGCGTTTAGGATGATAGCCCCCGGAAGTACCCCACAACCTCCTCGTGGAACTTTTCATTGTGCTTTCCGAGTGATGCCAGCAGGAACTCTTCCAGCTCTCCGTTTTCGCGAACCAGATACGCCAGCAGAAGTGCGTCCTCGACGTCGAGGTTCCTCAAAACGTCGGCGGTTGCGCTCATAAACGCGCTTTTCCTTTCGCTTTTACTGGCTTTACTCCCCTCGGTTTTTCTGTACGACTCCAGGATGGTCTCATACTCCTCCGATACTTTGGATACCCTCTTCCCGTACTCCACCCAGTCCACTGCCAGTCCCCTCTCCACCTCTAGGAAATCCATGGGGCTCTCCAGGACTTTTCGCGATTTTTCGGATAGTCTTGATGGGGGGAACCTCTCCTTCCATTCTTCGATGTTTTTGATGTCCCCGGCGAGCCGTTCCTTCTCCTCCTCTGGAAGGGCCTCGTAGAGTCCGCGTGCGACCAGATAACAGCGCGCCAGGAACTGAAGCTCGGGAACCTTCAGGGTCTCGCTCACGACGAGTTTCTGCCCTCCTACCTCCACTGGAAGCGTCTCTAGAATTAGCCCGAGTGGGTAGCTGAGGCTTTTAATACAGAACTCAAGGGGATCCATGCCCTCACCTCCCATCTAGTTACGTTCCTCATTGGATAAAAGACTTTGGTTCCAGGCGAAAATCCTTTTAGGTTTTGGGTGGACTTTACGGGGGTGAGAATCTTGATAACCCTGGACGGTTCCTACGGTGAGGGCGGGGGGCAGATACTCAGGACGGCCGTAGCTCTCTCCGTCATCTCCGAAAAGCCCGTCAAAATCGTCAAAATTCGCGCTAACAGGCCGAATCCAGGCCTAAGGCCCCAGCACCTCCACGGGATTTTGGCCCTCAAGGAGCTGAGCAATGCCCGGGTCAAGGGCGCAGAAGTCGGCTCGACGGTCCTCGAGTTCATCCCGGGAAGGGCCGGGCCGAAGCAAATCCGCGTTCCGATAAAGACCGCCGGGAGCGTAACGCTCGTTCTCCAGGCTCTGCTCC
>JAMONK010000154.1 GCA_027065835.1 Thermococcus sp.
ATATCAGAACCTGTAACAGGGGTGTTCCCGGCAGCCTGCCAAGGATTCCCTCTGCGTAAGTCTCCAGGCTGAAATAAGCGTTTATTGCGCCGCCGGTTATTATCAAGAGTCCAGCCACAACCGAGACCACAAATATGAACTGCTTTGACAGGACCTCCCGGACGTTAAACCGGAATCCCTTGACGAAGAAGTACCCTCCAACGAGAAGCAGAATCGCCCCTGTAACCGCCGCCGAGACCAGTTTCACGCTGTTTGGATACCACACCCCCACCAGACGGGCTATGCCGTACAGGAGAAGCACCATGCCGGGTATCCCCAGAACTACCTTGGCCACCTCTGGATCGCTCAGTATCTCCTTCAGATAGCGGTAGAGTATGTAGTAGGTTGTCTCGATGCTCTCACTCTGCTTGACGACCACGCGGTGTGAGCTGATTATTGGGATTTTGGACGTGATTATCGGAAATATCTGCTCGTCCTCGGCGCCATCTGTGACAGGGATAACGCCGTCAGCCGAGAACTCCGTTAGAACCTTATCCAGCTGCCTTGACAGTTCAACATCGCTCTTGACACCTACCTTGGGGTGGCCGGTTATGAGTGCCACCTCAACCTCGTCGAAATCTCCCTTCTCCCTCAGCTCGTCGGCGAGCTTAACGGCTGCGTAAACGACGTTGGCGTCGCTGTCCTCGGGATCGACCAGACTCAGCTTTAGGGCGGCGTCTACACAGGCATCCCTGCCTACCACCGGCCCCTTAACGCCCGCCTTCTTCCCAAAGTCATCGTCCCGGTCTATGGCAAGCACGAGTGTTTTCATACCCCACTCATCCCCCTCCCTCTCCGGAGAGCTTTTCGAGTACGGACTTCACCTTGTCCTCCATGTGCCTCTCCCTGTCCCGTCTGTCGTCTATCCGGACGGTCGTTGAGACCCGCTTGGCACCCAACTGGAACATTGCCTCGTGGGCCTCTCGGATCACATCAAACGCTTCCTCCACGGTTGGGACTTCCATTACGGTTGACATCGGAGTCAGTTGGTATTTAACACCCTTCCTCTCTAAAAGCTTTACTACCTCCGCCACGTATCCACTGAGACTCTCCTCCCCCAGCGGGACGATTATGAACTCCACGATGACCATTTTCGACACCGGTCTTAGTTTGATTCGGCAATATTTTAAAGCTTGCGGGAAAGATAGATAACCTTTGAGGTGAATTGCAGTAGGGGTGAGCCGATGAACGTGATCAAGGATGAATGGGGGGATTTTCTGGTTCGCCTTGCAAGGAGGGCGATAGAGGAGTACGTTAGAAACGGGAGAACGGTAAAACCACCCGAGGATACACCTCCTGAGCTGTGGGAGAAAATGGGCGTCTTTGTGACGCTCAACAGGCGCCATGCACCGCCCCAGATGGCCCTCCGCGGGTGCATCGGCTTTCCCCTCCCGATATACCCGCTGGTTGAGGCCACGATAAAGGCGGCCATCTACGCCGCCGTCGACGATCCGCGCTTCCCGCCGGTGAGGGAGGGCGAGCTGGACGACCTGGTTATCGAGGTGAGCGTCCTTACGCCCCCCGAATTAATCGAGGGGCCCCCCGAGGAGAGGCCGAGGAAGATAAAGGTCGGCAGGGACGGTCTGATAATCGAGAAGGGCATTTACTCCGGCCTGCTCCTCCCGCAGGTGCCGATAGAGTGGGGCTGGGACGAGGAGGAGTTCTTAGCCCAAACCTGCTGGAAGGCCGGCCTTCCGCCCGACTGCTGGCTCGATGAGGACACGAAGGTCTACCGCTTCACCGCCGAGATTTTTGGGGAGGAAAACCCTGGAGGGCCGGTCAAAAGGAAGCCGCTGTGAGCGGTTTTCGAAATTTTTTCGAAAAGTTTCCGGAATTTCTTGAAAATATTTAAATAGTTTCGTGATATATATCAAATTAAGGTGAGGTGGAGTGGAGGA
>JAMONK010000155.1 GCA_027065835.1 Thermococcus sp.
CAAGGACGGGCCCGTCTTCACGTACTGGGACGCCCTGTCCACGAGGGGGTTGATATGATGAAGAAAAAGCTTGCCGTCTTCGAGCTTACCGACTGCGGCGGCTGTGCGCTTAACATCCTGTTCCTCTACGAGAGGCTCTTCGACGTCCTCGAGTTCTACGAGATAGAGGAATTCCACATGGCCAGCAGCCTCGGGGACGGAGGAGAGCACTTCGACGTGGCCCTGGTTACCGGAACGGTTTCGAGCCACCGCGACCTGGCCCTTCTCAAAGAGGCGAGGAACCGCTCAGACTACCTCATAGCCCTCGGAACCTGTGCGACTCACGGCTGCCTCCAAGCGAGCGTCGAACTCCCGCTGAAGGAAAAGCTGAAGGCGGTTTATGGAGACGAGAGCAATCCGATGAGGGCCCTCGACCCGAAGCCCGTCGTTGAGTACGTCGCCGTCGATCTGGCCATACCCGGCTGTCCCTACGACAAGGGCGAGCTCTTCCAGGCGTTGATGGACATTGCGAAGGGCATCGAGCCCGTTAGGCCGGACTACCCCGTATGCATCGAGTGCAAGCTCAACGAGTACGAGTGCGTGCTCGTGAAGAAGGGCCTCCCGTGCCTCGGCCCGATAACCCTCGGCGGCTGCAACGCGGCCTGCATACGCTCCGGACTCGGATGCATAGGATGCCGCGGGCCCCTCCCGGGAGAGGTTAACCCGGCGGGGGAGTTTGAGGTTCTCAAGGAGCTCGGCTACGGCGAGGAGTACATAGTGAGGAAGTTCAAGACCTTCGCGAGGTGGGAGCCATGATAATCGAGACGAGGGAATTCACCCGCGTTGAGGGCAACGGCAAGGCCGAGATAGTCATCGAGGACGGCGAGGTAAAGGACGTCAGGCTGAAGATAGTTGAGGGACCGCGATTCTTTGAGCTCCTAACCCTCGGCAGGCACTTCTACGACGTGCCGGACCTGGAAGCGAGGATATGTGCAATCTGCTACCTCTCACACAGCGTTGCCTCTGTTCTCGGCATAGAGAGGGCCCTCGGCCTCGAGGTTCCGGAGGAGGTCCAGCTCGTCAGGGAACTCGGTCTCATAGGGGAGCTCTTAGAGAGCCACGCCCTGCACCTCTACCTGCTGGTTGCACCGGACCTCTTCGGCTATCCGGACGCGATAAGGATGGCCACCAAGCATGGGGAACTCGTAAAGGAGGGGCTTGCGCTTAAGGCCTTCGGCAACAGGATCAGAGACCTCGTCGGCGGAAGGGAAATCCACGGGATAAACGTCAAGCCGGGCGGCTTTGGAAGGTGGCCGAACGTTGAGGAGCTCGAGGCCATCGAGCGGGAGAGCAGCGGACTGCTGACCCTAGCAAAACGCTCCGTGAGGCTCTTCAGCCAGCTACGCCCTTACGGCGCCCGGGCAGGGCACTTCGTCGCCACCAACGGCTACCTCTGGGGCAATAGGCTGATATCGGACGAGCCTGGGGAGTTCCACTACACGGAGAGAATAGAGGAGCGCTCCCTCGTCTACAGCTTTGCCAAGCAGAGCCGCTATAAGGGTGAGACCTTCCTCGTTGGGGCGCTGCCGAGGCTGCTTCTCAAGTCCGAGATGCTAACGCCCGCCGCGCGGAGGCTCTTCGAGGAGCACAGGGAAAAGCTGGAGAGCGGATGGGTGAGCTACAACAACCTCGCCCAGGCGATAGAGCTCGTTTATGCCCTTGAGAGGGCCAATGAGATAGCGAAGACGCTCCTCGACAGAGGCTTTGAGCCAGAGAATGTTCCGGTTGAGCCGCGGGAGGGCGAGGGAATAGGCTACGTTGAGGCCCCGAGGGGTGTGCTGGTGCACCACTACAGGATCGACGGGGACGGCAAAATCGCATACTCCAACATAATAACGCCTACTGCCTTCAACCACGCGATGATGGAGGCCAGCCTCTTCGAGGAGGCCAAGAA
>JAMONK010000156.1 GCA_027065835.1 Thermococcus sp.
CGGGACCAGGGACGGTCCAGCGGTGTGGAAGGTCATAGCGCCCAGCTACAACAACATAAATTCCTGGGGGCCCCTTCTCCTGGGGGCAGAGGTGGCGGACATACCCGTTGTGGTCGCCTACATAGATCCGTGCATGTGCTGCAACGACAGACTCGCCCTGGTAAGGACCGAGGACGGAAAGGTGCTTGACCCCGCGCTGCTTCACAGGAAGGCCATTGAAAAAACGAAGAAGCTTAGGGAAGAGCTGGGGGTGAGAGAATGAGCAGCACCATCGTTCATAAGGGGTGCATTGGAACAGCGGCAATTCCAAAGGCTCACATCTATCTCGCGTCCGGAGGACGCACTTTAAGGGCGAGCAAATGGACAGCGGGCAGTATTGAGGCACCCACCAGCGGGAAAGCCAGTTTTGGAGTTAGGAAAATTCCACCAGCGCTTGCGCAAGCAAGGGCTGAGGGGGTGAGAGAATGAACCCAGAAACCCTCGCCTACGCGGTCACGCTTCCACTCCTCGGGGTTTTCCTGGGACTGGTGTATAAGGGTATAGACCGGCGCGTGTCGGCTAGGATGACGTCAAGGATAGGACCACCCATAAGGCAGCCGTTCTGGGACGTTGGGAAGCTTCTCGTTAAAGAAACGGTTCAGCCAGAGAACGCCGTGAGGTGGATCTACAACGCCATGCCAGTCTTTGCCTTCGCTTCGTCGCTAACGCTGCTCCTCTACATACCCTTCGGGGTTCTGAAAGCGCCACTCGAGGGATACGGCGACCTCATCATCATCCTCTACCTCCTCACGCTCCAGGGACTATCGATGGCCATCGGCGGCTTTGCCTCGGGGAGCCCCTTCTCCTCGGTGGGGGCGCAGAGGGAAATGGTCCTCATGATGAGCTACGAGATGCCGCTGGCCACCGTCATAATAGGCTTTGCGATGATATACAGGAGCTTCTCTCTGGGCGTGATCTCCTCGGCGCCCGTCTGGTGGAGTGTGGGGCCCATAGCGGCCCTCGGGGTGGCCCTGCTCTTCGTCGCCCTTCTCGTCGTGACGCCCGCGGAGCTTGCAAAGCTTCCCTTCGACATAGCCGAGGCGGAGACTGAGATAGCGGAGGGCATGCTCGCCGAGTACAGCGGGAGGAACCTCGCCCTGTTCTACCTCTCGGACGCGGTCAGGGGATTCGCCATGGCGGCACTGGAGGTCGTGCTGTTCTTCCCCTTCACACTGAGCTCCATCACCGGGCTGAACCTCACCGGATGGGCCTACTACACGGTGGAAATCCTGTGGTTCCTCTTTAAGGTGCTGGTGATATACCTGGCGGCGGTGACGCTCGTGAGAACCTCGTTCGGCCGTTTCAGGATAGAGCAGGCCTCAAAGATATTCTGGGTCTACGTGAACATAGTGGCCCTAACCGGGCTCCTCCTGGTGTGGATGGGGGTGTGAAGGATGCCGACGAAGGCGATGTTCCTCATGATCAAACAGCTCCTTGAAAAACCCTTCACCAATCCGTTCCCGGTAAAGCACGCACCCGCAAACGTCACAGGGCTTATAGAGAAGGTGCAGAAGGGGGAGGCCAGGATAAACCCGCCGGTGCCCCTGCCCGAAGATTTCAGGGGCAAGATAAAGTACGACTCGGAGAGGTGCATCGGGTGCCGGCTGTGTATAATGGTCTGCCCGGCCGACGCCATAGAGTGGATACCTGAGCTCAAGAAGATAAGGTACTACGCCTCCCGCTGCATGTACTGCGCACTGTGCGTCGACGTCTGTCCCGGAAAGAAGTTCCCGGGGGAGGAAAAAGCCGTTAAGGCACTGAGCATAAGCGACGAGTTCCTGCTGGCGAACTACGACAAGTACGATGACTCCCTCATAGAGGAGCCACCGGAGGCGAAGGAGCGGGGTGTTTGAGGCATTTCTTTAATCTACCCATTTCTAT
>JAMONK010000157.1 GCA_027065835.1 Thermococcus sp.
GGTCGTTAGGGGGTAACCCCTACACCTCACCGTGGGAGAACCTCCGAAGTTTAACGGCCCCGCGCAAAGGGATATAAACTTCACCGCCCTAGTCTTCATGGTGAGGAAAGTGACGGCAGGTTCAACGATGAACCTAGGATCCCTGATATGGTGGCTCTTCCTTATATACATGATACTGCTGCCCCTGTGGCCCCAGATGCAGTACAGGAACCTGCAGGCGGCGAGGCTCAAGGTACTAGCCAGGCTCTCAAGAAAACGCAATTCAACCGTGATCACAATGATACACAGGCAGGAGAGTATCGGATTCTTCGGGATTCCGTTCTACAAGTTCATAAACATAGAGGACAGCGAGGAAGTTCTCAGAGCAATAAGAATGGCACCAAAGGATAAACCCATAGACCTGATAATCCACACCCCTGGGGGGCTGGTCCTGGCGGCGACCCAGATAGCGAAGGCCCTTCACGACCACCCGGCGGAGACGAGGGTCATAGTGCCGCACTACGCTATGAGCGGCGGGACCTTGATAGCACTCGCCGCGGACAAGATAATAATGGACCCGCACGCCGTTCTTGGGCCCGTCGATCCCCAGCTCGGTCAGTACCCGGGCCCGAGTATAGTACGGGCCGTCGAGAAGAAGGGAGTGGACAAGGTCGACGATCAGACGCTCATACTGGCGGACGTTGCTGAGAAGGCTATAGCGCAGGTAAGGGACCTCGTTTACGGCCTGTTGAAGGACAGGTACGGAGAGGACAAGGCCAGAGAGCTGGCCAAAGCACTCACCGAAGGACGCTGGACGCATGACTACCCGATAACATACGAGCACGCCAAGGAGCTTGGCCTCCACGTCGAAAGCGGAGTTCCAGAGGAGGTGTACGCCCTGATGGAGCTCTACAAACAGCCCATGAAACAGAGGGGTACCGTTGAGTTCATGCCATACCCCTCGAGGGGAGAAGGCTCAGAATGAACCTCGCCCCAATGGAAGTTTTCGCCGTTACTCTCCATATTTTTTGAACGGAGTGGACCTTTAGAGCCAAAAAGTTTTTATTTACTCCTGCCTTTCACCTACCAGATGTTTGGAGTAAGCTCACGGGCTGTTCTAAAAATAGGGAAGGGGAAGAGAGATGCAGACGAAAGTAGACCCAGAGGAAATTAAGAGGATCAAGAGGGAGATAGGGGCCCTTGAGAAGGAGAGAAATGAGGTAAGGGCCAAACTGGATGAACTTGAAAAGGAGATTCAAATCTGGATCCAGAAGAGGGACGAGAAGAACAACGAAGTGAAGGCGCTCCGCCAGAAGGGCAGGGAATACAAGGCCAAGCGCGATGAGATCAACAAACAGATACAGGAGCTCAAGAAGAACCGCGAGGAGATAAACGCAAAACTAGACCTGCTCTACCAGGAGATACTTGAGTACAGAACCAAGAGGGACGAGTACAACCAGATGAGAAGGCTCAAAATGCCGAGCGCGAAGATTCAGGAGCGCATTGAGAAGCTGGAGTGGGAGCTCCAGACCAACCCGAACCTGACGCCCGACCGCGAGAAGCAGATCGTCGATCAGATACAGGTTCTGGCGACCGAACTTGAGATAATCCAGCAGGCAGAACGCTTCCACAACAAGCTCGTTGAGTCCAGGAAAAAGGTTGATCAGCTCAAGAAGGCCAGGAGGGCCATAAGCCTTGAGATACAGAAGCTTGCCAACCAGAGCCAGCAGTTCCACGAGCAGATGATAGCCGCGTTCAACCAGGCGGACGAGGTCAAGAAGGAGGCGGACGAGTACCACGCGAAGGTTATCGAGCTGAGGGACAAGATCAGGGAGGTCAGGAGAGGGCTCCGTGACATTGAGAAGAAGATACGCGAGTACGACGAGAAGCACAAGGAGCTCATCGCATATAGAATGGTCGCCAGGATGCACGCCAAGAAGGACGCCAGCTTCGACAAGGCAGTTGCGGCCCTTGAAAAGTTCAAACGCGGCGAGAAACTTTCACTGGACGAGTTGCTGCTCCTCCAGAGGTACAACCTTGTCTGAGGTCGGATTATGGAGACCCTCAGACACGAGGGGCCCGGAAGGCTGGGCCTTGTAAAAACCGGGGAAGGTCAGTTTAAAACGCCGGCCCTCGCTGGCGTGGATTTTACCCTGTCTCCCTTCAATTCCTTCTTCCATCCGGGCGAGTCCGGCGGTTATGACTTCAACCTTGCTCCAGCTATCCCGCTCGGCTTCTACACACCGACGGAAGTCATCGAGAAGGCCCTTGGAAGGTTATGGAGCGTTGATTACAACGGCTTCAACGCCTTCTACCTGCCCGCCCTTCGGAGAACCGAGTACCTTGAGGAGTTCTTCAAGATAATCGAGCGCAACGATTTCGACGCCGTCTACCTCGGCAACTCCAAAATCCTGGTCAAGGAGTACCGCTACTTCGTGAGGATTTTGAGAGAGCTACGCGAGAGGTTCCCCAACGTCATGATAATAGCCGATTTGGAGCCGTTCTTCTATCCGCTCGCCGTTTACCTCGGCGTCGATGCCTTCGACACGCGCTCGCTCAAGCTCTACGACTTCGAGGGCAAGGGCTTCACCGGGTACAGCCCGTTCCTCTGGAGGAATGAACCAAACTCCCTTGACTTCGCCCGGGAGACGATACTCATCGTGAGGAAGGCGATAGAGGAGGGCAAGCTCCGCTACCTCGTGGAGAACCTCTTCCACACTCAGTATCACGCCGGGATACTCCGGGTAGCGGATTTGGAGCACGCCGATTACCTCGAGAAGTACACGCCGATTCAGAAGGAGACCGTTTACTTCATCAGCGACGCCTCGATAAGACGGCCCGAGGTTAGGAGATGGCATTCAAGGGTCGCCGAACGCTTTATCCCACCCAAAAACACCGAGCTGGTCCTTCTCTTCCCCTGCTCGGCCAAGAAGCCCTACTCCTTCTCCCGCTCGCACACCCTCTACAGGCGCGCCGTGAAGGAGGCTTTGGGCTCTGGGGTGGCCAAGGTTCACGAGCTAATCCTCACCTCCCCCTTCGGAGTGGTTCCCAGGGAGTGGGAGTGGCTGGCGAAGTACGACATAGTCGTTACCGGGCACTGGAGCGAGGAGGAGATTAAACCGGCGGCTGAACTCCTCGCGAAGACCCTCGAGAAGTACCCGGAGGACGTTCCTGTTATAGCGCACCTCGACGAGGCCTACGTCGAGATAGCTAAACTCGCTTCCGAGCTCTCGGGCAGGGAGATAATCTTCACCCGCGTTGAGAACGGGACGACGAGCAAGGAAAGCCTGAAGTCCCTCACCGAGACCCTGAGGGAGTTCGGGCTTGAAGGAAGCAAAGAGGACAGAACCTACCGCTACTTCGAGAACATCAGGAAGGTCTTTGACTTCTACTTCGGGATCGGGGCTGGTGAGGCCGTCCTTCCGGACCACGGCCGTGTCAGGGGCTCGAAGATGCTCCGCCTCTTCGTTGAAAACCAGCAGACCGGAACCTTCAGGGACGGGGTGATAAGCGTCACGCCCTTTGGAATGGGGAGGATATACGATGCCCTCAAGGCCTACTGGGTGAAGATCGACTTCGACCTTCGCGGGGACCTCTTCGCGGTCGGCGTGAACGAGGCCGATCCTGCAATAAGGCCGGACGACATAGTGGGCATAGTGAGGGACGGAAAGATAACGGGCGTTGGAAAGGCGGTTTTGGCTGGAGATGAGATGGTTAGGGCCAGGAAGGGCGTCGCGGTTAAGGTGAGGAAGAGGGCTTAAAATTTTAAAGTCTCCCCCCATACCTTTTCTCATGCCCAAGTACTTCCGCAAAGGCGTCAAGCGCGAGCACCACTTCCTCAAGGGACTCGAGAAGCCGCTCGAGGAGATAGCCGCGATTCCCGGCGTAAAGAAGGTAATTCCCGGAAGGATTTACGCGAGCGATTCGAGGGGCTTCGAGATCAAGGTCTCACGGGAAACACAGACAGGGCTAAAGCTCGTCGCCAAGAGCGATGGTTCCGTCCAGGACGTTTTTCTTGTAGTTGAGGGGGCCTACCGGCTGCAGGTTAGGGAGGAGATAGCGCGCCTCGCCGAGGAGTGGACGAAATGATTTTAAGCGCAACCCCTAACTACCTCCGATGGTGAAGCTCGAATTTAAAACTCGGTTATCACCTTACGACATCACCGCGGTGCTCATTGCTTTAGCTTATTCGCTCGTTATGGTTCATTTTAGTCTCACAAAACTTCGCAGTTTCCGATACTCCAGCCTGGATCTGGGGATATTCACCCAGTCTTTAGCTGGCTTCCTCCATGGAAAACCCCTCTTCAACACCGTTGAGTGGCAGCTCTACGGCGCCCCGAACCACTTCGGCGTTCACTTCCAGCCGGCCCTGTTCCTCCTGGTGCCGCTTTTCAGGCTCTTCCCCTCACCCAAGACCCTCCTAGTCCTTCAGAGCCTCACCCTCGGCTCCTCGATTCTGCTCGCTTACCTGCTGGCCAGAAAGGTCCTCGGTGAAAGGCTCGGTGTTGCACTGACGGTTCTCTACGCCCTCAACTCCTCCCTCGTCGGCATCAACCTCTTCGAGTTCCATCCAGTTTCCCTCGCTGTCCCTCTCTTCCTCCTCGCGGTGTACTTCCTCCTCAACGGGAACACTTCCGCCTTCTACGCGACTTCAATCCTGCTCCTCCTCACAAAGGAGGACGCGTTCCTCGGCGTCACCTCGCTGACCCTCTGGTGGGCCCTGAGGGAGGGCTTTACGCCCGACAGCCTCAGAAGAAACCGGAATTTCCTGATCCACGCCGGCCTTGCCATTGTTTACGGCATCATCGTCATCAAGATCGTGATCCCCCACTTTGGCAGCGGCTACATATACGGAAGCCTGTACTCACATCCCTCGCTCGGAAGCAAAAAAGCCCTCTACTTCCTTCTGTTCAACTTAACTTTCGGCCTTCTCCCCCTTTTTCGGCCGCGAAACGCACTTCTACTGACCTTGCCGTGGCTTGAGAACCTCCTAGCTTCCAGGCCCAGCCAGACGGCATTTGGGTTCCACTATCCGTACATGCTCGTCCCCCTGTCGTTCATAGCGGCCGTTTTCGCGCTGAAGGAGCTCAACATCCGAAAGGTCCTTCCGGTCCTTTTAACCCTCGGCATCATAGCCTCATGCTCGACGATGCCCATAGCGGAGAAACCTCCAAGAATCCACAACCCCCTGATACACTATTCGGCCCTTGAACCCATCCCAGGCGCGGAATCCGCGCGGCCCATCATCCGGATGCTCTTGAGAAGCAACCTCTCCGTTTATACCCAGCCAGACTTCTACCCGGCGCTTGCCCTGAAGGAGAACGTGTACGTGTATCCAAACGGGGTCAGCCCGGATGTGGTCCTCGTCGATACGGGGACGTATCAAGGAAGGCTCTATCTGTGGAGGCTGATGAAGACGGCAGGGGAGAGGTACAGGCTGATATACTCACGAAACGGCGTGAGAGTGTACGCGAGGGCGGGGGTAAGTCTCCACGTTCATTGAATCCCGCTACAGCCCTCTCTTCCCCTCAAAGAACTCAACCAGATCCTCGTCACTTACCCTCTCGTCCTCCTCCGTGTAGCCCATCTCCCTCCTCTGGAGCTCTATAAGTCCGGGTGTGAGGAGGAGCTTCCCGTTCAGCTTCGGAACCGCGTAGTGGAGCGTTATCTCGCTGAACTCGTCCAGCTGGATGGTGGGGTTCTCCTCGTACTCGATCTCATTCAACCTTCTGCCGTCCGCTATGAGCTTCGTCACTATCGAGGCGCCGTCGATGGAGTACTGAGGCTTTCCTATGTGTCTCACCCTGACTCCCTCCATCCTGGAGGTTATGAACTCCTTGGTCCTGCCCCTTGGAACGGCATCGCCGAGGATTCCTCCGACGACTATCACAGTGTCCTCTTCAACATCCTCCGGCTTCAGCTCCTCCTCGGCCTGGAGGTCTAGGACTATCACCTTCGAGCGGTCAAGGGGGAATTTTGTAACGCTCTCACCGATGACGCTCCCGAGCCTCGCGAGTCTCTCCCTCTCGTCCTCACGGACGTTGGTGAAGACGAGCTTACCTCTCCACCACTCGGCCACGTGGCTGTACTCCAGCCACAGCCACTCGCTGATGTTCTCAAGGTGCTCGATCAACAGGTAGGGCATGCTCTCACCGGGGGAGGTTCTACAGGTCCCTTAAAAAGGTACCCGCGGATGGAGAACACTAAAGGAGCTCCTTTCCCGTCGTTGTCATCACGAGTTTGCCGTGTTTGACGCCCTTGAGACTCAAGAGCCTGTCGGCTATCTCCTTTATCCGCTTCGCCTTGCCCTTAACTATAACGACCTCAAGGCAGTTGTGCCTGTCCATGTGAACGTGGATGCTGGACACTATCTCGTTTAGGTAGTCGTGCTGCAGATCGAGGAGCTCCTTGACAACGTCGGCCTCATCGTGGTTGTACACCATCGTGATGGTTCCAGCGACGTCCGCGTCCCCAGTTTCCCACTCATAGCGCACTATGAAATCCCGTATCAGATCCCTTATGGCCTCACTCCTGTTCGTGTAGCCCCTCTCCTCGATGATCATGTCGAACTTCTCAAGCAGGTTGTCCGGGATCGAAACTCCAAAGCGGGTAATCTTCATGTCACCACCCATCCAGACTACGGGGTCCCCCTAAAGAGTGTTTCGCTAGAGGGGGAGCAGACCGAGTATCCAGAGGCCGATCAGAACGAGAAGGATTCCGGCGACAACGGACAGTTCGGTGGAGTGCCTGACCATGGCCCTGGAGAAATTCTTGCTCTCCTGGATGCCCCCCATGGCGAGCAGGATGACAGTCAGGGGAAGGACGAAGATGAGGTTGTAAAGGGCCAGGAGAAGGAACATCATCAGCCGGGAGCCGTGGGAGATTATGGTCGAATAGACGATGTAGGGACCAGCCGAACAGGGGAGCAGCGTCGTTGAGACGGTGAGACCGAGGATGAGGGCACCGACCACCGTGGTTTCGCTGGAGAACACCCTCCTCCTCAGCTCCTTCTTGTCCCCTATTCTGGAGCGTTCCATGATACCCGTGCCAATCGTGTACAGACCGAAGAGCACCGCGAAGTAGCCTGCCCACCTTACGGGAACCCTCCCGGCTATCACAGTTAGGCCGAGGCCGAGGGTGTAGTACGAGATGTAGACCGCCGTTATGAACGCCACACCCACCAAGTACAGTTTCCTTCGCTCAAGTCCCTTGACTGAGAGGGCCACGAGGAACATCGTGTAGACCACGAAGGTGCACGGGTTTATCGAATCGCTCAGGGCCAGTGCCAGGAACTGTGGGATGAAGTACCCGATGCCGAGCGCGTAGAGAACCCCCGAGCTTATGCCGAATGAGAGGAGCAGTATCAAAAGAAGGTATCTGAATTCGGCGCTGTGAATCACCCTTCCCAGGTCCATGATTGAAGTTAAACCCAGGAGGTTTTAGCCTTTTTCAAAGAGGAAAGTTTGAAACCTCAAGTTAGGAACCCCGCTATATTTAAATGAAGGACCCGCAAGATTCAGTGGAGGGATTAAAATGCATGAATGGGCCCTTGCCGATGCGATAGTCCGGACCGCCCTTGATTACGCCGAGAGGGAGGGGGCGAGCAGGATCAAGAGGATAGACGTGGTTCTCGGGGAGCTGCAGGACGTTGCCGAGGACATCGTGAAGTTCGCAATGGAGCAGCTCCTGGCCGGAACCATTGGAGAAGGCGCGGAGGTGGAGTTCATCGAGGAAGAGGCAGTCTTCAAGTGCAGGAACTGCGGCCACGAGTGGAAGCTCAAGGAGGTCAAGGAGAGCTTCGACGACCGCATAAGGGAGGACATTCACTTCATCCCGGAGGTGGTGCACTCGTTCCTCGCCTGCCCGAAGTGCGGAAGCCACGACTTCGAGGTCGTGAAGGGCAGGGGGGTGTACATAAGCGGGATACTGATTGAGAAGGGTGATGGGGCATGACCGGCATGGATCCACGCGTTAGGGCCATAGCGGCCAGGCTTGAGAACGTCAAGCGTATAATACCAGTGGTAAGCGGAAAGGGCGGCGTCGGAAAGTCACTCGTCTCGACGACCCTCGCCCTGACCCTCGCGGAGAAAGGTTACAGGGTCGGCCTGCTCGACCTCGACTTCCACGGGGCGAGCGACCACGTGATCTTAGGCTTCGAGCCGAAGGAGTTCCCGGAGGAGGACAAAGGAGTAGTTCCACCGACGGTCCACGGGATAAAGTTCATGAGCATCGCCTACTACACCGAGAACAGGCCCACCCCGCTCCGCGGCAAGGAAATCAGCGACGCCCTCATCGAGCTCCTCACGATAACGCGCTGGGACGAGCTGGACTACCTCGTCATCGACATGCCGCCAGGCTTCGGCGACCAGTTCCTTGACGTCCTCCGCTTCCTGAGGGGGGGCGAGTTCCTGGTTGTGGCAACCCCGTCAAAGCTCTCTCTGAACGTCGTCGAGAAGCTCCTCCAGCTCCTGCTCGAGGAGAAGCACAAAGTCCTCGGCGTCGTCGAGAACATGGTTCTCCGTTCGGAGCAATCGGACGGCGAGGAAGACGTTAAGAGGCTGGCCGAGCGCTACAGCGTCCCATACCTGGTGGGCATACCGTTCTACGGGGACCTCGAGTCCAGGGTTGGGAACGTCGAGGAGCTCATGAAGACCGAGTTCGCAGGAAAGGTTAGAGAGCTTGCGGAGAAGCTGTGAGTCTTCTTTTTTCATTCATTTCAGGAAGAGACGAAATCCCTAAATATTTCCCCAAAAATTACACTTCAGGTGGGAACATGGAGTGTAACTTCTACCATGCTTCGCGAGTTCCTTGGCCCGAAACCTGAGCGGGAGCTTCTTCTGCTCGCGGCCATAGAACTATACCGCGAGGGAAGGCTGGGCCTCGGAAAGGCCGCGGAACTCGCGGGTCTGAGTCTGAGGGAATTCCTCTACGAGCTGAGAAAGAGGGACGTCCCGATAAACTACACAAGGGAAGAAGCAGAGGCGGGTATAAAGACCGTAGAGGGTCTGGAATGATCTTCTCCTCTATATCCTGACTTTCTGGGACCCATAACTTGACTTGAGGAATATCCTTAGAAATAATAGACCCCCCATGTAACATGGGGGCACCTCTCAATGTTGTTCAGTAGAAGTTCAAGACGCTACCGCATAATTGACCAGTAATAGAGAACCTCCACGGCGCACGGGTTGTGGTCGTATGGCTTGAACCAACGCCTTCATAGAGAAGACTGCTTTTCACAACTCCGAAACTTGTAAATACATCTTTTTTTCAATCTATTGTTGTGGGTGATAAGCATGAGCTACTGGGTCAGGACTTACTATGTCAACCCCGGAAATAAG
>JAMONK010000158.1 GCA_027065835.1 Thermococcus sp.
CCTTTTTATTCGCTGGTGCCATAGATATCAACGTACGCCCTAAAAAGCCTTGGGTGGTTTCGGTGCTGGTGTGCTCCAAATGTGGACGGGAATACCCCGAGGAATTCAGGCTGACCTGCGAATGCAGGGGCACGTTACTGGTCAGGCGTGAGCTTCCCGCGGACTTCTCTGATGCCCTCACTGGGCATCTCGACATTAGGAGGTACTTGAGGCTCCTTCCGGTCTCTGGGGAGCATCTCCCCGAACCTGTTCCCGCGATAACTCCCGTCTCTAAACTCGATATCGGAGGGGCAACAACCTTCCTCAAGCTCGAATACCTCCAGCCGACCGGCTCATTTAAGGACAGGGGCACATGGGTAACGGTGAGCAAGCTGAGGGAAGAGGGCATCACAGAGGTAGTCCTCGACAGCTCCGGCAACGCTGCGATAAGCCTCGCTGCCTTTGCGGGGGATGTCGGGATAATAGCTCATCTCTTCATCCCGGCCCGCACAACTCCCGGAAAGCTGAAACTCCTAAGGAAAGTGGGGGCAGAGCTTCACATGGTCAGCGGCGACAGGATGGTCGTCCACGAGCGGGCGATCGAGTTTGCCAAGCAGAGCGGGATCGTCTACGTTTCCCACTGGCTCAATCCCTACTTCCTCGAGGGAACTAAGACCGTTGCCTTCGAGGCCTACGAGCAGCTTGGCCTCCCCAATTACGTTATTGCTCCGGCCGGAAGCGGAACGCTCTTCCTCGGTCTCTGGAAGGGATTCTCAGAACTCAAAGGCATGGGAGAAATCGATGAACTCCCTACCTTTGCCGCCGTCCAGGCCTCGGGCTACGAGAGCCTCTGCGAGCGCTCGCCGGTTAAGAGCCGCCTCGCGGAGGGGATAGCGATACCAGAACCACCTCGGCTGGAAGAGATGAGAGCGGTTCTTGACAAAACCGGGGGGATATGTGTAAGCGTCGGGGATTCTGAAATAGCACGCGCTTTGAAATGGCTCTGGGAGAGGGGCTTCATGGTGGAGCCGACCTCTGCAACCGTTCTCGCGGCCCTGTGGAGGCTCCAGGAGAGCGGTTTCATCCCATCTGGCTCAAGGGTTCTCCTCCCGCTCACCGGCTCAGGGCTGAAGACGGTTGAAGGTATTTAAGGGTTGAATCCCAAGAACCGCTGGAGGTGGGAGAATGGCTGAGGTGAGATACCCCGCCGTTGCAGGCAGCTTTTACCCCTCTGGCGAAGCGCTCATCGAGATGCTGGAGGAGTTCTTCAACGACCTCAACGAGGAGGGAAGCGAGAGGAGGATTACTGCCGGCGTTGCGCCCCACGCGGGCTACGTCTTCTCGGGCTACACGGCTTCGAGGACGTACAAGGCCATCTTCGAGGACGGCCTGCCGGAGACCTTCGTAATCCTCGGGCCGAACCACACGGGGCTCGGCTCACCGATAGCGGTTTATCCCTCTGGAAAGTGGCGCACGCCCCTCGGCGACGTCGATGTTGATTCCGAGATGGCAAAGGCCATAGCAAGGCTCTCAGGAATAGCTGATTTGGACGAGCTTGCCCACCAATACGAGCACTCGATAGAGGTTCAGCTTCCCTTCATCCAGTACATCAGCGAGCTCGCCGGAAAGGAAGTTAGAATAGTGCCAATAACCCTCGGCATTCAGGACGAAGAGGTTTCCGAAGACCTCGGAAGGGCGATATTCGAGGCCTCTCGGGAGTTGGGCAGGGATGTCGTTGTGATAGCGAGCACGGACTTTATGCACTACGGCCCGATGTACGGCTACGTGCCCTTCAGGGCGAGGGCGAGCGAGCTTCCCCACAGGATAAAGGAGTGGGATTTCAGGGTGATAAGGAGAATCCTCGACTTCGACGTTAAAGGCATGTTCAGGGAGCTCCGTGAAATGAGGCA
>JAMONK010000159.1 GCA_027065835.1 Thermococcus sp.
CTCCGGGATCCCGTACATGAGGACTCCGCCGGCCTCGTGAAGGGCCTCGTAGATGGTAACGTCGTAGCCGAGCTTGGCAAGCTCTCCGGCGGCGGTGAGTCCTGCCGGACCGGCCCCGATGATGGCGACCTTCTGCCCCTTCTTCTCGATCTTCGGGATTATCTCGAAGAGGAGCTCCTCGTCTATGCCCTTCTCGCGCGCGTAGTCCGCAACGAAGCGCTCGAGCTTGCCGATGTTTATCTTGTCCCCCACTTTGCCCATGACGCAGTTCATTTCACACTGATCCTCCTGCGGGCAGACCCTCCCGGTGGTCGCCGGAAGCGAGTTGCAGGCCCAGATGACGTTGAGGGCCTCTTTGACGGCCTTGTCCGGGTCGTCGCGGTACTGGACGAGCTTGCTGATGAAGCCGGGAATGTCGATGTGAACCGGACAGCCCTTTATACATGGGGCGTAGTCGTAGGGACACTGGAGGCAGCGTTCGGCCTCTTTTGTGGCGAGTTCGAACGTGTAGCCGAGGTTGACTTCAACGAAGCTCTTAACCCTCTCCTCAGCCGGCCTCTCCGGCGTCGGAATCCTCTCCTTGATGATCTTCCTTCTAACCGCCATTACTGCTCACCCCCCTGGAGGGCTTTCATGTACTCCTGCATGGCCCTCTGCTCCATATCCGTGTAGTAACCGCTCCTCGCTATGAGCTCGTCCCAGTTCACCTGGTACGCGTCGAACTCCGGCCCATCTACGCAGGCGAACTTAACCTCTCCACCGACGGTGACGCGGCAGGCGCCGCACATTCCGGTTCCATCCACCATTATCGGGTGGAGATCGGACTTCATGGGGATGCCGAACTCCTTGACTACCTCGAATACGGCCTTCTGGTCCCCAGTGGGTCCGACCATGAATACCATGTCATACTCTTCCCTCTCGAGCATCTCGCGCACCTTCTCGACGAGCCTCTTGGTGACGTTCTTCATGTTGGTCGGGAAGTCGAGGTTCGGGTCAATCGGAACCGTTTCGAGGACGTGCCTTCCAACGGCCTTCTCAAGCTCGTCCTTGAGGACTACCATCGGTTCGAATGTGACGTGGAGCGTGGTAACGTCGTTTCCGAGCTCCTGCCAGGCCTTGGCTATGGGGTAAACCTCTACTATTCCGGTGTAGGCACCGATGGCCAGTATCCTTCCGAACTTCTCCATCTCGGCAGGGTTTCCAAGAGGGCCGGCGATGTTCAGTATCTCATCGCCCGGCTTCAGCTCGTTGG
Organism: Thermococcus sp.; assembly: GCA_027065835.1. Lineage (GTDB taxonomy): Archaea > Methanobacteriota_B > Thermococci > Thermococcales > Thermococcaceae > Thermococcus. The sequence continues at coordinate 1,253 of JAMONK010000159.1, forward strand.
CCATCCTCATGGTGGTCCTTCCCCTGATGAACGTTATGAGCACTATCCAGCCTTCATCCCTGTCCCACATGACGGGTGTGAGGGGGATCCTCTCCCCGTTTTTGAAGGCCCTGACTATGACGAACTGTCCCGGCTGGACCTTCTTGGCCACGTGGGGCGCGTGGACCTTGTACAGTATGTTCCTCATGGAGAGCTCTTTCTTTTCAAGTATCCTGTATGGCACAATGAACACCTCCGTACGCAGGTTCAAACTTGGTCATCTGAAGGTTTGCAACCTCGAGTGCTTATAAATATGTTGGTAACCAAAGGTTTGGTACCTGACGGATCGTGGAAAAGGTTAAGAACCGCTTGGCTGTGGATGAATGGGGTGGGTAAAAATGCGGACCGCGGTTTACTACGCTTCCATCGTGCTGAGCAGTGTGGCCCTGTTCTGGCCGCTTTTCTACGGGCGTTTTCCCGAGCTCAGAGAACTGCCGGGTGATCCCTCTGTACAGGCGGTCGGTGGTCTGCTTCTGTTCGGTGCCCTGGCGTACATGACGTACAAGGATGGAAACGAAAAAGAGGTCACAGCTTCCTGAGGAACGTTATGTAGCCTGTATGGGCCAGCATGGTTGTTCTAGGTCTTAT
>JAMONK010000160.1 GCA_027065835.1 Thermococcus sp.
ATTCCCTGGAGGGAGTATCTCGGTTTCCTCTGGCAATACAAGTAGGCAGCTGAAACTCGTGGTTAGAAGATTGCCTTTCAGCTCTGACTTTGCACCTTGGTCAGTAGGATTTCCTCTGATATACACGGTGAATTTGTCCAAGCCCCTCCGGGTACACCTCCATGGGTTAGATTACTACAGGGCCGATGATGGGTACTTTGCCAGGGATTTGGGCGTGGTGACAACAGAGACTAAGGTCAAGGGGCAATACAGTATTCCTCCAAATTCTACGAGGGAAATAGGCGGGTTGATTGTGGGTTACCCCATAGGGATAAACCTTACCCAGACGGATCTTCCAGTCTTTTTCCATGGTATAAACTGGAGTTTCATAAATGCAAACTTTCCCGTGATAACCCATCTCATCCTAGTATACACAAACGTCCAGCCCTCCTACCAAGACTGGTGGGGAGAACTCAAGTACAGCTTTACCCAGTACACTGCCCCGGTGGATTACGTCCTCATTTTGATGGGGATAGTCCTTCTTATCCTCGCGGGGAGGTCAGGGCAATGATCGTCGAGGCTGAAAACCTCGGCGTCAACTACGGAAGAACTTGGGGGATACGTGGGCTAACCTTCAAAGCGAAGACCGACAGGCTGGCACTCATCGGCCACAACGGGAGCGGAAAGACTACCCTCCTTTCCGTTTTTTCAGGAATAAGACATCCGACCACTGGGAGGGCAGTAATAAACGGATGGGAACCCTATAAACGGAAGGATAAATGGATCGCTATACGGTACTCCTTTGAAAAACCTCAGTTTCAGATTCCGGTTAAAGTGCGCGACCTCGTGGAAGTACTCAAAGCGAATCCAAGATGCCCATGGGTAGATGATCTCGTTGAAGCCCTTGAAATAACACAGTTCCTTGACCGAAGGATAGACTCCCTTTCCAGTGGACAGTCACAGCTCTGCAATCTGCTGGTGGCCCTCTCATGTGACTCCGAAGTCGTGATCCTTGACGAACCAACGGCCCATCTTGACTCCTACAGGGCCGGTATCGTGGACGAGCTGATATCAAAAAGAACGGGGGTTATAATAGCCACCCACGACGTTGAGGAAGGTGAAGCAGTGGCGGACTACTTTTTAATCCTGAAAGAGGGTAGATTGGTCTGGTCAGGGACGAGGAAGGAGCTCTTCTCCAACGACATTTATGAGGTGACACTAATTGAAACCGGGGGTCAACTACCATTCAAAACCCTCTACCGGTTTGGAGCGACGCTCATCGTAAAAGCCGAAGGAAACGAATTGGTGGACATGTTGTCCAAAGGGATCATAGCCGGGTTCAAACGGGCGGGGTTGCGCTATGCTTACGCGAAAAGCAGTTAGATGGCACACTAAAAATCTGTTCCCCCATCCAGTGACCGAGATACTGCTCGGGTTAATGGTTCTGGCCACGTGGTATTCTCTGCAGGATGCCAGAAAGATGGGACTCTACGAGTTCGAAGTAATTGTCGAGACGGTATTCCTGCCCGTTTACGGCATTCTAGTGGCTTCCCATGTTTTCAAGGGGCAAAGGGTCACCCTCTTCGAGCTCACCCTTTTTAATGGCCCCAAGCAGGTGTTTATTGGGCGGCTGGTTTCCGCCACTGCTGGACTCATCATCGGCATTTTTAGCATAGCCCTCATCACTTACGTTCAGGGATACTCATCCCTGATGGCACCAGTTCTCCTTAAACTGCCCACGTATCTCGCCATGATTATGGTTCTGATGGTCTGGCTGGACTCGCTGGGGGGTGTTATCTCTTTTTACATACTGACCTCAGCGGTCCCTATGGCCCTGTTTGTGATCCTCACAAAACCTTATCCACCAAGTCCCGCTGTAAGTCTGCTCGCCTACTTTCTCTCACCGATTGAGGCGACAGTAGGGGCTGGAAAGCTTCCAGTATCTGTCTCAACTGGCTATACTGTGACCCTGTTTTTGTCCGCGACGATGATACTATTGTCGTACATGGTCTTCAAGACACGAGACTTTGAGCCGCAATAACGGGAGACATGGGGATCACTTCAAAATCCCCAGGCTCTCGTTCGTCTTCCTTATGCTCTCCCACTTCTCCGCCAGCTCGAACATCGCCCTTATCGCGTCGATGTTCTCGGGAACCACGTCGCTCTCCTGGTGGACGGCCTGAATGTAGAACAGCCTGTTCCCGCGCACGTTTATGCTCTCCTTCCAGACGGCAATCTCGTAGAGGTTGTTCCACTCGCGGTGCAGGTCGCGGGCGAACTCTATGAGCTGAGCGGTGCCCTCAAAGCCCCTCTCCTTCTCGAAGAGGAGCACGCGCGTGGTGTTCTCGAAGACCTCAACGACGTCCTTCGCCTCGACCGGCTTCTTCAGCTCAACCATTACGCTGTGAACGTGCATGAGCGTCGTCGGAACGACAAAGGCGCTCGTCTCGATGTTAATAGGTATGACAGTCTGGACGTCCGGACCGTGGTGGGAAGGAACGGTGACGCTCGGCGTTATGGCGTTTATCGGCCCCCTCTTAGTGTCGTTCGGGTCCGCCGCCCTCCTAATCATCACGGCGTAAACGTAGTCGATGTACTCCCCAATCGCCGAGAGCGTCCTCGTCAGACCCGTCGTGTTGCAGGAAACGACGCGGACGTAGTCCTTGCCGAGGGCCTTCTCGTAGTTCGCCTGGGCCACGAAGGAAACCTCCGCGGTGCTTGCTTTCTCGCCGCCCTGGAAGATGGCCTTGACGCCGGCCTTCTCGTAGAGGGTCTTGTTCTTCGCCCCCATTCCTCCGGGGGTGGCGTCAACGATTACGTCAACCTCGCTGAGGAGGTCCTTCAGCGTTCCGGCGACCTCAAAGCCGGCCCTCTCGAACCTCGGCAAAAACTCCTCGCTGGCTGCATAGACCGGGATTCCGAGCTCCTTTGCACGATACGCCTCAAAGTCCGGCTTCGTCTTGGTGACGCCTATGAGCTTCATATCGTCCTGCTTCATGACCGCGTAGGCGACGCGCTTTCCTATCGTTCCGTAACCGTTGACTCCAACCTTCACCCTCATGATATCACCGGGAATTTTATGACTGTGAAATACTTAAACGTTGTTTTCACCCGCGGTGAAATCCACGGCAATGAAGATGCCCGAAAAGGTGATAAGGGGTTAATCCAAAAGAATGAGGCCGGGATAACCGGTAGGGGTGCGTTGGATGATTCCCCATGAGGTGCAGTTGATACTCAGCGAGATGGAGGCGGAACGGATACGGGGTGCCAGCTGGCTGGCTAGAAAAGGTGCCGAGGCGTACGTTCTCCTTTCAGAGCTCCTCGAAGGGGACGAGCTGAAGGCGGCAGTGGAAGAGCTGAGGGAGAGGCTTCCAGCTATCAACAGGACTATGGCATCTCTCTACAACCTGGCCAGGTTCATCCCGATAACGGGGGACCCCGAGCTGGTCAGGGTGAAGGCCGAGGAGTTCATCCGCCTGGGGGATGAAGCCAGGATAGAAATAGGAAACATCGGAAGCGAGCTTATCGATGAGAACGAGGTAATAATAACGCACTCATTCTCATCCGCGGTTCTGGAGATACTGAGGGCGGCGAAGAAGAAGGGCAAAACCTTCAGGGTGATCTTAACAGAGAGCGCCCCGGACTACGAGGGAATTGCACTCGCCGGTGAACTGGAGCGCCTGGAGATATCTTTTGAGGTCATCACCGACGCCCAACTCGGCATCTCTGCCAAAAACGCGACCCTGGCCCTGGTAGGAGCTGATAACATTACCCAGGATGGTGCGGTCGTGAACAAGGCCGGGACGTATCCCCTCGCCCTCGCCTGCCACGACAGCGGTGTTCCATTCTACGTGGCGGCAGAGAGCTTCAAACTCCACCCGAAGCTGAAGGGCGGTGAGGTTGAGATAGTCGAGAGACCGTACACTAGACAGGGGTTCAGGGTCAGGAACCGCCTGTTCGACGTGACCCCTTGGAGGTACGTCAGGGGGATAATAACGGAGTTTGGAGTTCTCATACCTCCAAAAGAGATCTAACCTCCGGACCAAGCCGACGATTCTCCGGGGCAGGATGATGCAGAAAAGCCAATGAAAACGTAAAAGGGAGAAAGAACGAAACCTCAGTCCTCATGGGCAAGCCACATCAAAGCGCCTTTTATGAAATGCCAGTTGCTGGCGAGGTATTTACCGTAGTAGCTGTCGCTGAGCGCCCTGCTGGAACCGTAGGCTATCACCCTACCGCTTCCGACTTCCACCGCGGCAGCGATAACGGGCTCGCTTCCTTTGGCGTTAACGACGTTCTTGCTGGCATCTATGGAGTACGCCGTGTCGTATGCCCTGATCAGCCAGACCGCGTTCCCGCTCACGTCGAGGGTGTCTCCGCTGTAGTACATCTTCCACCCGTCCGGCACGAACTTCATCGCCGGGTGGTCCGCGTTGTATATCCCAACGAACGGGTAGTACGACCGTCCGCTGTTCTGGTCGTCATCCTCAAGTTCATCGTCGTTGAATTTGATGCCGTACCCGTTGACCAGCGCGTTAAGGCTCTCAAGGTTAACGTACTTGTACCAGTCGCCGGCTATGAAGAGACCGCCACCGTTCTCCACAAACTCCCTCAGGGCGGTTATCTCTCCGCTGGTGAGGTCCTCCTTGGGGTTGAGCAGTATAACAACGTCGTAGTCCTTGAGGACGTCGGAGGTAAGGGGCAGTTTAGTAACGTCGACTTCCCACCCGAGCTCATCCTTTATCCTTGTGGTGAGGTTGGCAACACCGACGTCGTTGACGTAGTACTGACCGTGACCTGCGTCCACGAGGACGCGAGTTATGTGAATGGTGATGTTGGTAGAGGGTGTCACGTTGCTCTGGTTGGAGGGCGTAACGCTGGTTCCGTTTCCGGCTCCACCGCTGTTCGTCTGGTTCCCGGTGGTGTTGGTCTGGTTCTGAGAAGCTGGGGGCTGCGTTGTGGCCTCTATCTGTTCAAGGGTGGAGCTGAGGTAGGGCATGACGTACTCGATCTCCTTGAGGGCCTCCCTGCTCATGAACGCGGCTTTTCTTATGTGTATCATAACGGCGTAGTAGTAGCTCATCTGGTTGGGGTTCTGGACGAGAAGGCTCCTCTTGAGGGCATTGTATATTCCGTACTGTCTCTCCATCTCGTTCATCAGGTTCTCTATCCTCTGGATGCTAGGGGCAAGGTCCCCGAAATCGACTCCGTACTGTTTGAGGGCGTTGACGGTTGCGGTGAAGTTATCGTAGAGCGGGGTGAGGTTGGCCATTTCCTCATTGTAGAACCTCTCGTAGTAGGGGGTGAGGCCGTAGGCTACCACGTTCGGGTCGGGAGCAACCCACACATCCCGGTACCTGAGATCGTAGGACCCTATCATAACCTGAATCCTGTGGACCCCAGTTGAGGTGGGAAGCCACTTGTAGTTAAAAGTCTCACTCTTTCCCGGATAGAGTGTTACGGAGTTGTTGAAGACGAGCTGATCATCCACGTAAATGCACAACGGCGCGTTTTGAGTGCCTTTTCCGCTGTTCTTAACGGCCACAGTTATGGTTACGGGGTGACCTTCTATGGCGGGTCTAGAGGTGTTAAGTCCGGTTATGCTTATAGGCACGTAATACTCCACCACGAGCCTTGGGCCGGGGTTGTACTTGTTCTCCTTGGAGGCGAAGTATATGTAGTCCTTGGTGTGAACGTGGCTGAGGTTGGAGTGGAGGTAGAAGCTGACTATACCGTCACCCGACACCTGGCCGGCGACGAAGTCCGTGACGTTCCAGCTGTAGTCGTGATCTACGTTGCCCTTGGGCAGGCTTACAACCGTCCATGAAAGGGGGCCGGTCACGTTGGTCGGCTGGTTGTACCATCTAAGCGATTTCTCGCTCCAGTTGTCATCGTAAACACCATAAACGCTTACGTTGTGAGAGAGAGTTCCGTAGTGGTTGTATGCGTGGAGTACGAGGGTAGCCTTTATCACCACCGCCGAGGGCGGGATGTACTTGCGCAGGTCGAATTTAACGTATGTTCTCTCCTCCTTCCCGTAATACGTTCCAACGGCCAGTCTGTATGTCTTATAGTCCACATAACCGCTTTCCGCTATCCATGTATCTGCCGTGGCGTTTACGGTTACGGTCTTCGTCGTGTACTCCATCTGGGCACCAACCGGTTTAAGCGCCCACACGGGTACCATACTCAGGACTAAAATGACTGCCACAACTAGTGCCCATCTCTTCATAGGGAACCACCCAAAGAAAAACGGCGTTGGTGTATAAATAAGTTTTTCCTTCATTTACTACTGGTTTTTATCACCGAAGGTGTTCTTCAATGCCCGCAAACCCTAAAAACCCGAGGTCCGTGATGGGATTGGTGGTCAAAATGTCCATTACCACAAAAACCGGGGACCGGGGGTTAACCGGCCTCTTCACCGGCGATCGCGTAGCGAAGTTCTCACCGATCATGGAGGCCAACGGAACGATAGATGAGCTCGACAGCTTTCTGGGAGAGGCCAAGCACCATGTCCCTGAGGAGATGTTCGAGATAATCGAGAGAATCCAGGCTCAGCTCTACGATCTCATGGCGGAGATAGCGAGCAGGGGAAAGTACACGAAGGTTGGCGATGAGGAGGTTAGATGGCTCGAAGGGCTCATCCACAGATACGAGGAAGAGGTTCAGCTCCGGGTCTTCGTCCTGCCGGGCTCAACCGTTGGCAGTGCAAAGCTCGACGTGTGCAGGGCAGTAGCCAGAAGAGCCGAGAGAAAGGTTGCGAAGCTCGCCCTCGACTACGGCTTCGGAAGCAGCGCCCTCGTCTACCTCAACAGACTGAGCGACCTGCTCTTCATAATGGCGAGGGCAATAGAGAAGAGGGCGGGGAAGCTGAAAGAGGTTAGGTGAGCACCTAGGGAGTTTCTTCCTCCCCAACGAGCACAGCCGAGTAACGAATCCAGTAATATGCTACCACAACCCCCATCCCAGTCCACAATGCCAGGGTAACCCCCCACGTTGGGAATCTGTCCAACAGAGGTCCTATCAGAACCAGGCCAAGCGGGCCCGAAAGGTTCATGAGAACTATCATAGCGGACATAACCCTGCCCCTCAGCTCGCTTGGAATGGCCCTCTGTATCTTTGAGTTGAGGGGGACGTTGATGAAGGCCTCTATGGCACCCCAGAGTATATTAACGCCCGCCAAGAGGAAGAACGCTACGTCCCGCGACAGCCCCGAGTAGGGGCTCACCACCCAGGCGAAGATCAGAATCATCGCCCCATCGAAGAGCAGGGCATGGAAGAGGTACTTCCCGGCCTTCCTCCCAACCTTTGCAGCTATTATCCCGTTTCCAATCAATGCCCCTGCCATAAAGGTGCTCTCCAGGAGACCGAATTGGTAGCTTGAGAACTTCAGCACCTCCCTAAATGCATAGGGCATTACAACGGCCCCGAAAGGCTGACCCAGGGCCACCATGAACAGGGCAAAGAACATGAGCGTCGTCAGGTACCGGCTGGAGCGGAAGAACGCGAAACCCTCCTTCAGATCCTCAACCACCTGGGAAAAGCTCTCCAGCTCCCGCGTCTTCCACTCGTACTCTATCAGGATCTCGAAGAGGCCGGAACCGAAGAAGCTGACCGCGTTTATCAGAATAGCGAGCCTTATCCCACCCATTGCGTAGATGAAACCACCGAGGGCGGGACCGACGAGTCTCGCCAGTATGTTCGAGGAACCCGCTATTGAGTTTGCCCTCTCGAGCTCGTCGGGCTCCACCAAGTCGGGGAACATAGCGTTGGTCGCCGCCCCGAAAAACGCACTCATGGTACCCATAGCGAGCTGAACGACAAGAAGCTGATATATCCCGAGGAAGCCAAAGGCAATGACTGTGAAGAGGAGAACACCCCTGATTAAGTCAAACCCCACCATCAGGCGTTTTCTATTGTACCTGTCCCCAACCACCCCCGCTATCGGCATGATTATGAGGACGGGTACCATCTCAGCGAGGATGAACAGGGTCATCATGCCGCCGCTGTGCGTTTTGTCGAGAACGTAGAGCGGCAGGGCAACGTCCTGCACGGCCCAGCCAAGCTGGGAAACGAACCTGCCGACCGCGAAGAGCCAGAAGTTTCTGTTGAGGCTCAAGCTACCACCTCCGGCATCTCCTCGCCGACCTTCATAATGGTTTCGCCGAACCTCAGGTAATAGAGAACGCTCACGGAGAAGCTAGCGGCCAAGAGAGCACCTATGAGTACGTAGACGGGAAATACATTCAGAAGCGGACCGATGAGTGCCATTCCAACGGGGGTAGTCGCCATTACGGCCGTTTCGAAGGCAGTGAAGAAGCGGGAGCGAACTTCCCCGGGAACCGCCTTCTGGAGCTTGATGAAGAGGGGGACGTTCACCAGGGTGTTGAAGACGCCGAAGAGGACAAAGGTGACAAGGAGCAGAGGGTAGGCAATTTCCCGGAACGCAGGGTAAGCCGCCAATACGAGAAGGGACATCGAGACAAATTGGAGAAAGGCAGCCTTGAACAGAAGGCCCTCTGAGTGCTCCTTCAGTTTTCCGGCTATGAGGATGTTTCCGGCCAGAGCTCCAAGGGTCGCGGAGGTCTCTATGCTCCCGAACTGCACCGATGAAAGCCCAAGGGTAACCCTCGTGAGGTAGGGCAGAACCACCGCGAAAACGGGGTTGAGGAGAGTGTTCAGGACTATCGCGAGGCTGACGAGGATGAGCAGGCTTTTGGAGGCCCTTATAAAGCGGAAGCCCTCCACCATGTCGTCCCAGATCTCGCGAACGCTTGAAAGCTTCCGCGTCTCCCGCTCGTACTCTATCAGGATCTCGAAGAGGCCGGAACCGAAGAAGCTGACCGCGTTTATCAGAATAGCAAGCCTAATCCCTCCGAATGCGTAGATCAGTCCACCCAGAACCGGACCGACTATCCTGAGAACCTGTCCGCCGGACCTCAGAATGGAGTTTGCCTGTGCGAGTTGCTCCCTCCCAACCAGATCAGGAAACATCCCGACTATCCCCGCAGAGAAGAAGGTTCCAAGGACGCTCATGACAACCTGGATGAGCAGGAGTTCCCCAATCCCGAGAAGGTTGAACGCTAGGACACCAAAGAGAAGGATCCCCCTAACAATGTCAAGACCGTACATGAGCTTCTTTCTGTCGTAGCGGTCGCCGATGACACCGGCTATCGGGTT
>JAMONK010000161.1 GCA_027065835.1 Thermococcus sp.
ATGCCGTCGAGTATTTCTTGGGCTTTCTCGGCGGCCATCGTGTAACCCTTAACGATGATGCTCGGGTGAATGTTCTGGTCGAGAAGCTCCTCAGCCTTCCTCAAAAGCTCACCAGCGATGACAACGGCGGTAGTGGTACCGTCACCCGCCTCCTTATCCTGGGTCTTCGCAACCTCAACCATCATCTTAGCGGCCGGGTGCTGGATGTCCATCTCGTCGAGGATGGTGGCACCGTCGTTGGTGATGACGATGTCTCCGAGGCTGTCGACGAGCATCTTATCCATGCCCTTCGGGCCGAGGGTGGTCCTGACGGTCTCGGCTATGATCCTCGCGGCGAGGATGTTAAGCCTCTGCGCATCCCTACCAACGTACCTCTGAGTCCCCTCAGGCAGAATAACAACAGGCTGTCCGGCGAGCTGGGCCATCTCCACTCACCCCCCTTTGTTTTTGTTTTAAAGGGTGGGAGATCTTTAGTTACAATTGGTGCTTTCGGTTTATTGTTCCTTTAGCCTATTTATAAAATTTTCGGTAAACTCCCGGCAAGGCTTATAAATCCCCACTGTAAGGAGTAATTATGAGGAAGCTAATTCCGGTTATAGTACTCACCCTCGCCGTGGCGTTGGTAGCGCATAGTCAGTTTCAAGCTGACGGGCTGGAAAAATACCTCAAGGACCTCAACGGAAGCCTTGACTACGTTGCGGTCGTCAAGGCCGGCAACTCCACGACCGTCATTCTCAAAGAGGGAACCCGCTATCTCGTGGTCAAGGAAGCGGACGCATCGGGAATATGGAGCCTGTTCAATGGGACAGGAAAGACGGTCGAGTGGATGATATGCGAGCGTAGAACTCGGAGCAACGGAATCCAGGTGATTCAAAGCCCGGTGGTCTTTATGAACTACCTTCTGCCCGTCCTCAACGGAAGCCCCCTCTACGAGAGAAAGGTTACTTGCGGGAACCCGATGGAAGTGGTGCTCGTAAGAAAACCGGGGGTCCCACCTTACGAGAACGTCACCATAAACGACACCAGCTACGGCCCCCAGATGTTGAAGCTCCCGGTAAACGACTGGATTAGGGCCAACCTGACGGTCTTAGACGACAGGTTGAGGGAAGCCGTGATAGTCTCGGGGTACCCGGATTACTTCAACGTCACCACGAGCACCGTCAGGGTCGATGTAAAAATTGTGTACAGGGGCGAAGAGGGTTATAAAAAGATGAAGGCTCGCGTTCTGGAGCTTTATCTGGAACTGCTGAGGGCCTGTCCCGCCGACCCCTCCGCGAAGTGATTCACGTAAACCTCGAAACCGAGCCCCTCAAGCCCTTCCCTGAGCCTCTCAACCTCCCCGTTCGGCCAGCAGTGCTTCGAGCACCAACCTCTGTCCCTGGGATTCGTTAAAGGCCTTCCAACGAGCGGGTTCAGGACGACGTAGAAGTCCGCAGCAACCCGCTTCAGACCCTCCTCTATGTATGGCCACGCGTCAAAGCCCCTCGCCACTGGGATTCTGAGTTCGAGCGGGATTCCGTGGTTCGAAACGACCTCAAGACCCTTCAGGAAGAGCCTCCAGAGCGTCTCCGCGGGCTTTTCAGGCAGGCCGTACAGCCCGGGCGGTGCCTTGAGGTCGGTCGCTATGTGGTCCACAAGACCCGCCTTCAGGAACTTTTCAAGGGGTCCGACGAGGGTTAGGTTCGTGTTGAGGCTTACCGGAACGTGGAGGAGCTTTACCTCGGCGAAGAGGGAGCCTAACTCCCTCCACTGCATCAGCGGTTCGCCGCCGGTGACGTGGAAGTAGTCGACAAGAAACGCGCTCGTCTCAAGCTCGTCGAGGAGGACTTTTCTATCGAGGGGAAAGCAGTCGATGCCCTCAGCGATGCG
>JAMONK010000162.1 GCA_027065835.1 Thermococcus sp.
CTCACTCCGCGAGCTCGAATCTCGCAACCGTCTCGTAAATCGGGCCCTTCGGCGTCAGCGTGCTCTTCTTCAGCTCTATGGCCTCTACATCAAACTCGCCGAAGTCCTCGTTGGCAAGGTCTTTGAGGGCCATCTCAAGCTCCAGTTTGTCCCTCACGAACTTGACGCGGCCGATGGTTATGTGGGCCACGAAGTCCTTGTCTTTCTTGAAGCCCAGCCTTCTCATCTCCCGCTCAACGTCCCTCGCTATCGCCTTTATTCCCTCGTCGTTCTCTATTCCGGCCCAGATGACGCGGACGTAGTTAGGGTTCGGGAAGACGCCTATCCCCTTCACCCTGACGCGGTGCTTCCTGTACTTCTTTGCTATCTCCGCCAGCGCCTTCTTAACCTCCTCGGCGGTAGCCTCGTTGATCTCCCCGAGGAATTTGATCGTGATGTGGAGGTTTTCGGGCTCGACGAACTTTATCTTCGCTGCTTTTGTGCCCACCCTCTCCTGGGCCTTCACGAGGTTGTTTCTAACCCCCTCGTTCACGTCTATGGCTATGAACGCCCTCATGTCACCACCTGAGAAAAGTTGGGGGAGGGGGTTAAAGAGGTTACTCCCTCACAACTACCGGAAACTCCTCCCAGGGGAATACCACCCACTTGTCGGTGCGGAAGACGTAGAAGTCGGGAACGACCTTCGTCCAGGGTTTCATGCTCAGGCAGGCGACCTTGACCTCACTCGCCCCGGCCTTCTTCACCTCGTCGATGACGACCTCGAGGGTTTTTCCGGTGTCGCTTACGTCGTCCACCACAACGACCTTCTTGCCCTTGAATTCTCCGTGGAGGGGTATGGTTATCACGGGCTTCTCCATTCTCTCATCTACCCCTTTGTAGAATTTGACGTCGATGACCTTGACCTCCAGATCGCCGAGGATGTGGCTCAGCCTCACCGCGGGGATCAGTCCTCCCCTCGCGACTCCCACGATTACATCGGGTGTGAAATGTTTTCTCAGCTCGTCGGCGAGGGCGAATATTGCCCTGTCGATCTGCCACCAGGTGAGATAGACCTTGTCCATGTCAACACCTCCGAATACCCAGGGTTAACATCGAGCCCACTTAAGGCTTTCCTCTGAGTGGCAGAAGTTAAAACCTTGGTCTTAAAAAGGCTGTGTTGACAGAAAAATGTTGAAGATGAGAATGGAGGGTTTCAGCTTATGACGCACTTGCTCCATCCGCAGGCGGGGCAGGTGGCGCAGCCGCTCTCCATCTTGAGTTCGACGAGCTTCCCTTCCTTCTCGTAGCAGACCGGGCAGTAGACGACGCCGAGGAGTTCCTCTATCTTCTCCTTTGGGACGGTTTCCGGCTCCCCGTGGTGGGGGTCTTCCGTCTTGGCCCGGGCGGGCTTTGCCGGGCTGCTCAGCGAGAAGGTTATGGCCTTCCTCTTCTCCTTGCCGTTGGTTCCGTCTATTATGGCCTCGACGTTGATGAAGCGGGTCAGCCACGGTTCGGCCTCTACCACTGCCCTGAGCTTCTCCACGGCGTATTTGCTCGGCTTGGCTTTGACGCGCTGTTTCTTCTCGCCCTCGACGCTGTAGACCTGGACGCTGAGCGAGCCGTCGCGGTACACAGTTACCCCCTTGCAGCCGAGTTTGTATGCGAGGAGGTAGGCGGCCTTGACGTCCTCTACGGTGGCGTCGTTGGGCATGTTTATCGTCTTGCTCGCGCTGTCGGTGAGCCAGAGCTGGATGTTGGCCTGTGCCAGGAGGTGGTCGAGCCAGTGGATGTCCATGGAGGTCACGAAGATGCGCTGGAGGTCCTCTGGGATCCCCTCAAGTCCTCTGATGGAACCGTAGTTGTCGCTTATCTTTCTGAGCAGG
>JAMONK010000163.1 GCA_027065835.1 Thermococcus sp.
CTTACCTTAGTCGCCTCGCCCACGTCCGTCCATCTCGGTTTCCTGTCCGCTATCAGGCCGTTCCCCCTCAGGGCCTTCCGGATGAATTCCTCGCCGTAAACGTGGTCGCTCATCACCAAAACAAACCTTCCAGAGACGTGGTTTTTGACCAGGTGGAGGGAGTGTCCGTTGCCCTTTTCCGGCTCGGGGTTGATTACCAGCTCGGCGTTGAGGCCGTGCCCCTCAATGAACTTGCGGTAAAGCCCTGCATAGCGTTCGTTGGTGACTATTATGAATCTCTCAACGCCGTTTTGCCTGAGAAGGGTGAGCGTCCGGTACAGAATCTCCCTTCGGGCGACTTTCAGGAGCCCCTTGGGCCTCTCCCCCATCCTCGTTCCGAGGCCTGCCGCCAGAATCACCGCCGCTTTTAGCACCATTGGCATCACCTTTTTAAAGCCCCCGCCGAGCCACTCTCCAGTGAGGGTTATCGGACCAATGATTTGAAGCTTTCGGGTGAAAGAGATGCGCGTTGCGGTGCTCTATTCCGGTGGGAAGGACTCCAACTACGCCCTCTACTGGGCGCTCAAAGAGGGGTTTGAGGTCAAATACCTCGTCTCGATGGTGAGCGAGCGCGACGAGAGTTACATGTACCACGTGCCGAACATCCACCTCACCGAGCTCCAGGCGAAGGCTGTGGGGATTCCCCTCGTGAAGGGCTTCACGGGCGGCGAGAAGGAGAAAGAGGTAGATGACATGAAGGCCGTCCTTGAGGGGCTGAAGATAGACGGTGTCGTTGCCGGCGCCTTGGCCAGCGAGTACCAGAAGAAGCGTGTTGACAGGGTGGCAAAAGAGCTCGGCATAGAGAGTTTTGCCCCTGCCTGGCACCGCGACCCGGTTGACTACATGCGCGAGATAATCGGAATCTTCGACGTGGTCATGGTCGGTACGGCCGCCTACGGGTTAGACGAGAGATGGCTTGGAAGGAGGATTGACGAGAAGGCCCTGGAGGAGCTGGTGGGGCTCCACGAGAAGTACAGAATCCACGTGGCCGGGGAAGGCGGTGAGTTCGAGACCTTCGTCAGGGACGCGCCCTTCTTCAAGGCGCGCATAGTTTTCGATGAAGTCGAGAAGAAGTGGAACGAGTGGGACTATTCCGGAGTGCTGGAGGTTAAGAGGGCTCATCTGGAGCGGAGTAGGGGGTGACTGCCCCCGTCGTTCGAAGTTCCTCAGCAGGTAACGTGGAATATCGCGAGGACCCGTCGTTTTTCTGTGAGCTCGTTGAAGAGCACCGCAGCCTTTCCCGTCGGGAGCTCTTTGATTTCCTTATCTTTTACCAGCATCCTGCTTTCCGGGAGGAGGGAGAGTCTTCCCCAGGCGCCGGTGCCGACTAGCAGAACATCGAAGTCCTCCGTTAGGTACTCCCCCAGCTCATCCGGGTCGAGCTTGTGGCTTGTGCCGTGCTTTTTCTTGCTGAGCCATTTCTTGCGCTCCCCGATTTTTCCGCTCGGGTATATCACGATATCGTGGTCGTAAACCTCACCGTCCACGACTATCCTCCCGAACTCAGGAAACTCGACCCTCATTGCATCACCTCAGGCTCAGGGCGTCCCTCAGAATCTTCCCGTGGTCGAACGCCAGCGGCAGCTTCAGCGCTTCATCCACGGGTACAACGTGCACCTCCTTGGCGTCGTCCCCGGCCTTGGGTTCCCCGGTTCCAATGGCCAGAAATGCCGTCGTCACGGTGTGCCCCCGTGGGTCCCTGCTTGGGTCGGAGTAGATCCCCACGAGCCTCAACAGCCTCACATCGAGCCCGGTCTCCTCTTTGGCCTCCCTGACGGCGGCATCCTCAACCCTCTCGCCGTACTCCACGAAACCCCCGGGAATAGCGTAGTGGTCCTTAAACGGCTCGCGTTTTCGCTTTACGAGAACGACCCCCCCGTTGTGTATGATGACCACATCGGCGGTGAGGCCTATGCACTTGTGAACCTCCGCCCTGATCTCGGGGTGCCTCTCCCGCAGGAACTTCCTAAGCTCTTCCCTGACCTGGGAGACCCCGTATCCCTTTGGGGTCTTGAGCAGAAGTACGTACCTTTCCATAATACCACCTCGGTTCCCGTTACTCATCACACATCAGCATGCTGACGTCTCGTCATCGGTGGTTGTTATTTGTGTTTATGCTTTATAGGGTTAAGCTCTCTCAACCCGAACTTCTGCCGCCAGTTCACCGACATCTTCCATCGGGAACTCCAGGTTGCGGTGCCTCAGGAAGAGCGCTGTGAATGCGTTCGCTCGCTTCACAGCCTGTATAAACGGGCAGTGCTGATAAAAACCTGTGAATGCCGCCAGGAAGACATCCCCCGCCCCGGTGGATTCCCTCACATCGATCCTTACCGGGTGGTACCTGTACGGGGTACCGTGCAGGTAGGCTTTTCCAGATTCCGGTCCGCTGGAAGCTAGCAGAACCTCCACATCCGACGGGGCAAAGTTCCTCAGGTACCCAAGCTCCGAAGTGTCCCCGTGCAGAACTTTGATGCCCTTTAGAAAAGAGGCATCTATATGGCTGAGCCTCACCTTTCCGGGCCTGCCCTCCCGGATGAAGCCCTGGGCATCAACGGCAAGTAGCCTTGCCCGTCCCGTGAGCCTCCTCAGGAGTTCTGGGGGGATCTCCCCCGCCACAGGGTTGAGGATCACAACGTCGTATCGTCCCTCGGGTATAGCGTCTATGGGGGTTGCACGCGAGAGGAGACGGAGGTCCCTCCGGTTGTTGTCGAGGTAGTGTAGCTCGTAAACGGTGCTGACCTTGGAAGGGAGAAGATGGAGGCCTATTCCCATCCTGGAAAGTCCTTCCAGCCATTCCTCCGGGAAATCCTTTCCAACGCTCGTTAGAATCTCGACATCGCAGAACTTCGTGGCGGCGATCGCAGAGTAGTACGCCCCACCGCCAAGCCTCTCCACCTTCACTCCACTGTGCAGTATTATATCACGGGTGAGGTGCCCGACTACGAGACATTTCATAGACCCACATCCAACTTCAATTTTTAACCTGCTTCCTAATAAAAACCTTTTGGAATTTGACCGAAAGATTTATAAATGAGAAAGCGAAAAGCTTAAAAGGATATGTCCTTTTGGGGTGGGGCTATGAAGCGACTTGGTAAGGTTTCTCACTATGCGAAGCAGGGCTTTCTGATACTGCGCACCGAGTGGGTTCCATCGCTCAATGAACCCGTCGTTGACAAAAGTTTAACACTCGTTGGAACGGTTAAGGATGTTTTTGGTCCCGTTGGCAGGCCGTATGTAGCGATTAAACCCCGTGTCAGAAATCCCGAGAAGTACGTCGGGACACTTCTCTACGCTGACTCCAGGCGCAGATCGAAACCGACTCACGCCAAGGGCAAGCGGCCCGTTAAGGGTGGTAAACGACGCCCTGCCCCCAGAAAAAGGGGGTGAGAGTTTTTGGCTGACAAAAGGGTTTGCCCTGTGTGTGGCTCAACAGAGTTTATTTACGACCCCAGGAGAGGGGAGATAGTCTGTGCCAAGTGCGGCTACGTTATAGAGGAGAACGTGATAGACGAAGGTCCGGAATGGCGTGCCTTTGACCCGAATCAGCGGGCTAGAAGGGCAAGAACCGGCGCGCCCATGACCCTGATGATACACGATAAGGGCCTGTCCACGGATATCGACTGGAGGGACAGGGACATACACGGCAACCAGATAACCGGTATGTACAGGACAAAGATGCGCAGGCTCAGGATGTGGCAGCGCCGTATGAGGATCAACGATGCGGCCGAGCGCAATCTCGCCTTCGCCCTGAGCGAGCTCGACAGGATGGCGGCACAGATGCGGCTGCCTCGCAGGGTTAAGGAGGCGGCGGCTTCTCTATACAGGAAGGCTGTCATGAAGAAGCTCATCCGCGGGCGCTCGATTGAGGGAATGGTCTCGGCGGCACTTTACGCTGCCTGCAGAATGGAGGCTATCCCGAGGACCCTGGATGAGATAGCGGCGGTTTCAAAGGTCAGTAAGAAGGAGATCGGAAGGAGCTACCGGTTCATGGCAAGGGGGTTAAGTCTAAATCTCCGTCCGACAAGCCCCATCGAGTACGTGGACCGTTTTGGCGACGCCCTTGATGTGAGCGCCAAGACCAAAAAGCGGGCCAAGGAGATACTGAAGGAGGCTATAAAACGGGGTATAACTAGTGGGAAAGGCCCAACAGGTCTGGCCGCGGCCGCGCTCTACGTTGCGTCACTTCTCGAAGGTGAGAAGAAAACCCAGCGTGAGGTTGCGGAGGTTGCCCACGTTACCGAGGTGACCGTCAGGAACCGCTACAAGGAACTCGTCGACAAGCTCGGGATAAACGTTCCGATTTGAGGTGTCCCTGTGCTGATAGCAGTGATTAGTGATACCCATCACGGCGATAAAACCCTGAACTTCCCTTCCACTCTTTTTAAGTATATACAAAATAGGGAACCGGAGCTGATTCTCCACGCTGGCGATGTGACTTCCCCCGAACTCCTGGAGAGGTTGGAAGAACTCGCTCCTGTTCTGGCAGTCAGGGGAAACGCTGACCACTTAAACCTCCCCGAGGAGAGCTCTCTTGAGGTTGAAGACCTCAGGATCGGCATCGTTCATGGCCATCAGTTCTTAGCCTTAAACTCCCAGTTCCTCACCTACAAGGCCATGGACATGGGCGTCGATGTCCTGATATTCGGGCACACCCACAGGTTCTACAGTGACGTAACGTCCTTCCACGGTTCGCGGATCCTGCTGCTGAACCCCGGCTCTCCCACGTTTCCGCGTATGGACGCGGCTGGTTTCGCCCTTTTAACGGTATCCGGAACAGAAGCGCGTGTTGAGAGGGTGAGGTTCTGGTAGGGGACAAGATCATCAATAAAAGTTTAGAAAAAATCTAAGGAAAAGCGCCATCAGGACTTGATGGCGAGTTTGATGTCCTCGGCCTTGACGGTCTTCCTGCCCGCGTGGTGGGCGAGGTCGACGGCCTTCTTGGCGATCTCGGTAGCCTTGTCCTCGAGGTGCTCTGCAAGAAGCTTGGCAGCGTCTTCGCTAACGCGGGCCGCACCGGCCTTCCTTATAAGCCTGTCAACTGGGGCAATCGGCAACTCAGCCATTTTCCCAACCTCCTAAACGTTGTTTTGCAGGTATCTGCGTTTTATTTTAGGAACAAAGGTGTATATAAACCTTTCGGAAACGGGCGGCGTGGAGGCCCATATTTCTGGAGCTATAGGTGAGTTGTTGAGAATTGGGATGTCTTTCTATAGATGAGGGAGAAAGAGGCAAAAGGGCGGGCGTGAGTTAAGCTACGAAAACCGTTCTTTGCCCCTTATTTTCCTGAAACTGCTTTTCCAACGGGTTAAATTAAATAACAGAGACAGCATCTTGAACCATTGAGGGAGAAAAACTCTCTTCGATACTCATCTGAGGGCACGGATGTCTCAGATTTGCACCACAGGGTTTTTATAGGCTTGACTCCGACATTAAATTTACCTGGAGGTGAAAGACGTGACGGAAAAGTTTGACCGGATCTATGACTACTACGTCGACAAATCATACGAGCCCAATACAAAGAGGGATGTCGTGGCCGTGTTCCGCATAACCCCCGCGAAGGGTTACACGATCGAGCAGGCTGCGGGGGCCGTTGCCGCGGAGAGTTCCACCGGTACCTGGACGACCCTCTACGACTGGTACGAGCAGGAGCGCTGGGCAGATATGTCGGCCAAGGCCTACCACTTCACAGACATGGGCGATGGCACCTGGATCGTCAGGATAGCTTACCCGTACCACATCTTTGAGGATGGAAACATGCCCGGCTTCCTTGCGAGCGTCGCGGGCAACGTCTTCGGAATGAAGCGCGTTGAGTGGCTCCGCTTGGAGGACATATACCTCCCGGAGAGGTTCCTCCGCAACTACCCTGGCCCGAACTTCGGTATCAGTGGGGTTAGAAAGAAGCTGGGAATATACGACAGGCCGCTGTACGGTGTCGTTCCGAAGCCGAAGGTTGGTTACTCCCCGGAGGAACTTTACAAACTCGCCAACGACCTCTTCTTGGGTGGGGCAGACTACCTCAAGGACGATGAGAACCTCACAAGTCCCTGGTACAACCGCTTTGAGGAGAGGGTGAAGGTCGTCACAAAGGCGATGGAAAAGGCCGAGAACGAGACCGGCGAGAAGAAGACCTGGTTCGCCAACATTACTGCCCCCATACTGGAGATGGAGGAGAGGCTTGAGGTGCTCTCAGACTACGGAGTTCCGCATGCGATGGTCGACGTCGTCGTCCTGGGATGGGGTGTTCTCGACTACATAAGGGAGCTGGCAGAGGACTACGGCATCGCGCTGCACGCCCACAGGGCCATGCACACAGCCTTCGCCAGAAACCCGTACCACGGCATATCGATGTTCGTTCTGGCGAAGCTCTACCGCCTTATAGGTGTTGACCAGCTTCACATTGGAACCGCCGGTGCGGGCAAGATGGAAGGGGAGAAATGGGAGGTCATCCAGTACAAGAGGATAATCACGGAAGACCACTACATCCCTGACGAGAACGACGTCTTCCACATGGAGCAGAAATTCTACCACATCAAGCCCGTCTTCCCGACGAGCTCCGGCGGGCTCCACCCCGGCAACATTCAGCCGGTCATAGACGCCCTCGGAAAGGACATCGTCCTCCAGCTCGGTGGTGGAACCATGGGGCATCCTGACGGACCGCGGGCCGGGGCCATGGCAGTCAGACAGGCTATAGATGCCATCATGCAGGGAATACCGCTTGATGAGTACGCCAAGAGCCACAAAGAGCTTGCACGGGCCCTTGAGAAGTGGGGCCACGTCACCCCGGTCTGAGGCTCTGACGGTTTTTCTTTCCCCTTTTCGTCCTCTGTTCAACTTTTTGGCCGGAGGAGATTTAACGGCTGAAAGCCTTCTCTTCTTGGTGGAAACCATGGTTCATCCAGGGGGATTCTTGGAGGTAATCACCGGACCGATGTTCGCGGGGAAAACGACCGAGCTGATAAAGCGCATCGAGAGGCAGATGTTCGCGAAAAGAAAGGCGGCACTGTTCAAGCCGACCATAGACAACAGGTATTCCGAGGACGAGGTGGTTGCCCACAACGGTCTTCGATACGAGGCGTTCGTCGTCCCCACCACTGAGGAAGGGGTTGGCAGGATAGTGGAAATAACGAAAAGGGAAGGCTACGAGGTCATAGGTGTAGACGAGGTTCAGTTCTTCCCGATGACAATCGTGGAAGCCCTTGAGAGACTCGCCGACGAAGGCGTTTATGTAATCGCCAGCGGGCTCAATCTGGACTTCAAGGGAGACCCCTTCCCGGTTACGAAGGAGCTCCTTGTGAGGGCCGATAACGTGGTTTACCTAACCGCGGTCTGCACCGTATGCGGAAGGCCCGCGACTAGGAGCCAGCGTCTCATCGATGGGAAGCCTGCCCCCAAGAACTCCCCGATAGTCCTGGTTGGTGGAAGGGAGAGCTACGAGGCCCGCTGCAGGGAACACCACATCGTCCCCTGATTCTTGGTGGTTTACCCTCCAATCCACCGAAAAGCTTAAAGTAATCTTTTCTTACATCAGGTTAGGGAAAGATGGAGTGGGGGTGAGAGAGTGGAATCAAATAAGCGTATGGGAAGACTGCTCGATATACTGGGCAACGAGACGAGGCGGAGGATACTCATACTGCTCACCAAGCGGCCGTACTTCGTGAGCGAGCTCAGCCAGGAGCTTGGGGTGGGTCAGAAGGCCGTCTTGGAGCACCTCAGGATACTTGAGGGGGCAGGCCTCATCGAGGGCAGGACCGAGAAAATACCCAGGGGAAGGCCGAGGAAGTACTACACGATAAAGCGCGGCTTCCGTCTTGAGGTTATGCTGACCCCGTATCTCTTCGGAACCGAGATGTACGAGCCCCGGAGACCCAGGTCGACCGAGGAGTACCTGCAGGCGCGGGAGCTAATAAAGTCTACCGGCCCAGTGGAGGAGAAGATGAGGGAGCTCCTTGAGTTCCTCGATGAGATCCAGAACAGGATAAACGAACTGATAAAAACCAAGCAGGAGCTTGAGGAGGTTCGCCTCTTAACGGAGACCTACATCGAGAACCTGATGCGCAGAATCGCCAGGGAAGACGAGCCGGAATTCGAACGCCTGCTGAAGGAATTCGCCCCCCTGATGCCCAGGAAGGTCTTGGATGACCTAGATGACCTCTAGGAAGAAGCAAAATCCGGAAGGGCTTAAAGGCAAATAAAAACGAAGGATAGCGGTTAGAGCATCTTGCCCTCTTCCTTCATCCTGATGAGCTTGGTTATGTAACCTGCTATCCTGTTCCTTATCGTCTTGCTGGTGACGTTGGTGAGCTCCTCGACCTTCTTCTTGTTGTACTCAAAGTCCTTGCTGAACTCGTTGGGATAGCGGTCGAACAGCTCCCTCGCGGTTCTCTTAATGAAAGTCTGCTTAATGTTCCCCATCTTAATCCCTCCGATTAGCTTGAGTTTGACAACCGTAACCCAAATCATGAAAGCCCTTTTAAAAGTTTTCCCAGTCGGATAGCGGGGGGCTGTTCATCCTGTTTACAGATGTTTCGAGGGGTCTGGTTCCCATTTGGTTTATCGATAGTGGGCCATGGGCCTTCCATGGAACAGGAACTTTATAAACTCGCCCCCGAAGTCGAAACATGCTTCGGGAAGTCATCCACTGCAGGGGCCACGAGAACGTCAGGGCAACGCACAGATCAACGCTGGAGTTCACGAAGGAGGACTACCTCACCCCCCGCGGCGACTGCATACTCTGCATCGAGGCCGACAAGGGGATAAACGACCTCAGCAATGAGTTCAAAGCCGCCCTAAGGGCCGGAAAAAAGCTTCTCATAAGGATAAAGGTAGGGGATTTGGTCGATGAGGTTCTCGCCGAGGGGAGTCCGGGGCTGATCCTCGATCACGACTTCTCGATGGTTGTGAGAAAGAGCGACTACATCGACGCCAGAACCCTCGCCATAAGGGCGAACAAGGCCGCGAGGGACATAGACAGGAAAATAGTGGAGCTTCTGAAGAGCCCCGAGACGGTGGTGGAAATTGAGCTATGGATA
>JAMONK010000164.1 GCA_027065835.1 Thermococcus sp.
CTCCATCGCTCCGGTTGGACAGACCTCGATGCAGCGGGCGCAGCGGATGCACCGCGCCGCGTTGTAGGTGAGCCTCTTGACCCCGTGTTCTTTGTCCCATTCCATTATGAGCGCATCCGGAGGGCAGGCGTTGACGCAGGCACCGCAACCTACGCACTTCTCGGGGTTTATGTGCGGGATTCCCCTGTACTCCGGGGGCTTTTCAACGTCGACAAACGGGTAGAGGGTGGTGACCGGGGCCTTTCCACTGAACTTCCCGGACTCCATCCTATCCCATTTCTTCAGCTTTTCGCTGTAAGGGACCGTCTCGGCCATCAGAACACCCCCCTGTTCTTAATGGAGAGTTCGTTGAACTCGGCCTCTGTGAGAACCCTCACCCTACCCGTCTTCACGTCAACGAACTGAACCCTCTCGGTACAGGAGTAGCACGGGTCAATGCTCGCTATGATGAGCGGGGCGTCTGCCACGTGGTAGCCCTTGAGCATCTCGGGGATCGCGGGCAGGTTGTTGTAGGTTGGGGCCCTGACCTTCCAGCGGTAGACCTTGTTCTTCTCGCCGGTCATGACGTAGTGGACGACCTCACCGCGGTGGGCCTCGGTGAAGCCCAGTGCCTCCTCGTACTCCGGCAGTTTTCCTATCGGCGTGAATATATCCCCACCGGGCATCCCGTCGATAAGCTGCTCGACGATCCAGATGCTCTCAAAGAGCTCGTCCATCCTCACAAGAACCCTTGCCAGAACGTCGCCCTCCTTGTAAACCGGAACCTTGAAGTCAACCTCGTTGTAGGCCGTGGCGGTCTTCGTGGCCTGATCGAGCCTCGCATCGATTCTTCTTCCGCTGGCCCTCGCGGTCGGCCCAAGGACCGAATAGGCCTTCGCCACCTTGTAGGGCAGGATTCCCACTCCCTCGGCGCGTTTGATGAAGGTGTTGGTGTTGAGGGCTATGTCGAGGAAGGTCTTGGTCTCCTCGCGTATCTTCTTGACCACCTTGAGAACCTCGTCCTTACGGTAGTCCAGAAGGTCCCTCCTAACGCCGCCAACGATGTTCATTCCGTACTGCTTCCTGTTTCCTGTGAGCCTCTCAACGAGCCACATGACGGGTTCGCGGATTCTCCAGGCGTGCATGAAGCCGGTGTCGTATCCGACGAGGTGAGCGGCGATGCCAACCCAGAGGAGGTGGTTGTGAATCCTCTCCAGCTCAAGCATCAGCGTCCTTATGTAGCGCGCCCTGTCGGGGATGTCAAGGTCTGCCAGACGCTCGACGGCCATGGCGTAGCTGACGGAGTGCTGGTAGCCGCAGATTCCGCAGATTCTCTCGGCCAGAAAGAGCACTTGGTTGTAGGTAAGCCTGCCCTCACCGGTCTTCTCGATTCCCCTGTGGGAGTAGAAGCCGCGGTAGTCCACGTCCACGATTTCCTCTCCCTTGACGAAGAGCCTGAAGTGGGCGGGCTCCTCCACGCCAGCGTGAACCGGACCCATGGGCACCAGCGACGTCCCCTCAGGCGTTTCCCGGTAATCCGTCTTCGGTTCGGTGACCGGGGAGTGCCTGTAGTCCATGTCCTTTCTGAGGGGGTACACCCCCTCGGGCCAATCCTCCGGGAGGATGAGCCGCCGTGGGTCGGGGTGGTCCACGGGTCTGAAGCCGAGGAGGTCCTTGACCTCCCTCTCTATCCAGAGGGCCGCCGGAAGCCTCGCGGCCACGCTCGGAAAGCTCGGGTCGTCGGCGGGCATGTAGGCTTTGAGGAGCACCCAGTAGTTCCTGTCCATGTTCAGGGGTTCCACCTGTACGCTGAGGAACGGGCTGTACGCGAATTTGCCGTTCAGGGGTCTTTCATCCGTTCCCACCGCCGTT
>JAMONK010000165.1 GCA_027065835.1 Thermococcus sp.
AATCGTCGCAATCACCACAGTGTGTCACTACGTATCTGGGATCCTTGGTGGGACCGCCCTCGCAGTATTTGACCCGTTCAACCATAATCTCGTAGGCAGTGCCGCGGAGGTAGCGGAGGTATTGGTCTGGTGGAATATTGGTTCCTTCAAGCCTTCTCTGAGCTTCGTCTATAACTGAGTTTACAAAGTCCTGAACCGTTTTTGATTGGAGAATCTGGGGGAGCCTGTCACGTGGAAATGATGTGTAACTCCAGTAAGGATATACATAGGATGTCTTGTTTTGAACATTTGCTAGTGAGTAATCGTACATGTGGTTCCAGATTGCTGAGGAAACGCTCTTATCGGCGGTTCCAATCACTCCAAGGTAAATTCCGGTGGTGTCGTAGACTGCTCCGATGAGATCCGTCGTAAGATCGTCCCAGGCTCCACCGACTATTGGAATCTCCCTTAACCTGCCGGTGTTGTGTCCAACGAGGCTCGCCACAAGGAAAAGCACTATTATGGGAATCGCCGCTGCCCTGTACACTCCCATTGCAGATGTGGATTCTCCAAAGGAATTTTAAGGTTTGTGTCGATTGAGGGTTGGTGATCATATGCGCGTCATCCCGCTCGCGTCAGAGAGTCTCGGTGTTAGGAGCCTGGCCGTCTTTGTCGAGGCCTCTGGGCTTAAAATCCTGATGGATCCGGGAGTTGCCCTGGGGCCGAGACGGTACGGTCTTCCCCCGGCCAGGGAAGAGGTGGAGACCCTGCACAGGATGAGGAAAAAGATACAGGCCTACGCGAGAAAGGCCGATATCGTGACGATCTCCCACTATCACTACGATCACCACACGCCCTTCTTTGAGGGCCTGTACGAGAGCTCGAGCGAGGAGTACGCCCGCGAGGTCTATTCTGGGAAGCGGCTCTTCATAAAACACCCTCGGGAGAACATCAACTTCAGCCAGAGGAAGAGGGCATGGGTATTCCTGAAGAACGCCGAACCGATAGCGGGGAAGGTTGAATTCGCCGACGGAAGGAGCTTTGACCTCGGAGGACTGAGGCTTGAATTCTCGCCCGCCGTTCCGCACGGAAGCGAGGGCTCAAAGCTTGGCTTCGTGGTGATGACGCTCATAGATGATGGTTCGTGGAGGTTAATTCACGCCAGCGACATCCAGCTCCTGAACCGGAAGGCCGTTGAGTGGATAATCGAGAAGAACCCGGACCTGCTCATAACCGGCGGGCCGCCGACGTATCTCGGCCCGAGGGCGGCCGGCTCCTGGGAGACGGGGATCAAGAACCTCAACGAGATAATCCGCGAGACGAACACCCAGATAATCCTCGACCACCACATAGTTAGGGATAAGCGATATGGGGAGTTCTTCGACGAGCTTGAAAAGAGGCCAAAGACCTTCGCTGGATACCTGCGCGTTGAGGACAGGCCCCTTGAGGCATACAGGAGGGAGCTCCACAGAATCGAGAAGGGTGAAAAGGCGGAAGTGCCGTTTGAGCTACGTTGAGAGGAAGCCGCCGTCAACCGGGATTATCGCCCCGTTGACGTAGCTGGCCAAATCACTCGCCAAGAACAGCATCACCCTGGCAACCTCGTCCGGTTGACCGAACCGGCCCATAGGGAGACGGGCATTGAAGTTGAACGATATGCTGATCTTCTCCATGTCGAACTTCATTATGGCCTCCTTTTTGAGCCTTTTCACGCCCTCGGTCTCTATTCCGCCGGGGACTATGACGTTTGCCCGTATCCTCTTCCCGTAGTCCCTCGCTATCGCCCTTGTGAGGGCCACCACCCCGAGCTTTGCCGTGTCGTAGTGGGCCAGTCCCTTTGCAAACGGCAGGAAAGCCTCTATG
>JAMONK010000166.1 GCA_027065835.1 Thermococcus sp.
ACTTCGAGCATCTCCTCACTACCGTCGACGGCATGAAGCTCTACACCTGGAGGATAGTGCGGAAGGGTCTTACCCGTTCCAACGCCCACCTCAAGGGTTCTGCCCCTGGCGAATGAGAGGGCCCTCCCCCGGAGGGGTTCAAAGGATCTCTCCAGCGGCCGCTCCAGGATGTCGTAGTGCCGTCCTATCCTGTTGTACTTCTCCCGGTACATAAGAATCACCGGAGGGGCTCACATGCCCCCGCTCACCGCAAGCTCAATTATCCGCCTTATCTCCACAAGGAACTCCATCGGAATGTCCCTGAGCATCGGTTCAAGGAAGCCCTTGACTATGAGTTGCGTCGCCTTCTCCTCGTTCAGGCCGCGCGACATCAGGTAGAACAGCTCTTCTTCGCGTATCTTGCCTATCGCAGCTTCGTGGCTCAGCTCGGCGTCGTCAACCCTGCTGACTAGGCCGGGGTAGGTTTCCATCGTGGCCTTATCGCTCATCAGCAGGGCGTCACAGCTTATGTGTCCCTTCGTCTTCGGTGCCTCGGCCACTATCTTGCCTCTGGTTATGATGGTGCTCTCGTCCATTATGACGGATTTGCTGGCGTTTATCCCTGCCGCACCCTCGCCCTGGAGGTACATCTCCCCACCCAGATCAACGTACCAGTCCTTCTGGCCTAGGAGGATCCCGTTGAGCTCAACGTAACCACCGGAATCGACCCAGTACTTTGGATTGGCCACGTTGCTTCTGCCGGTTCCGAGGCCCACGGTGATGTTTATGAAACGGGCTCCCTTACCGAGCTCCGCTCTCGTCATGGGCCTCGTGTGGACGTACTCAGGCCAGTTCTGGAGCACGGTGAGCTGGGCCCTTGCCCCGTCACGGATGTAGGCCTCCGTCATGTCAAGATGGAGTGAGTGCCTCACGAGTATCGGGGCTGTACATCCTTCTATAAGGTGGAACTCACTGTTCGGCTCCGCGATTATCATTATGTGGGGCGCCTGCGCAAGTGCGCTTTCCTGGATGAGGAAGAACAGATGAAGCGGGAAAGGCACCTTCAACCCCTCTCTGACGTAGAGGAATATCCCCCCGTTCCAAACGGCCGTATGGTACGCCGCTAGCTTGCTTTCCTCCGCCCGGAACATCCGAAGGAAATGTTTCTTGACGACATCGGGATACTTCCTAACGGCTTCTTCCATCGGAAGGACTATCAGCCCTTTTTTCGCCCATTCTTGGAGGAACTGGTTGTAAACTATACCCGTGTCGGTCTGGACAGCGAGGCCGGCAACGTACTTCTGCTCGACCTCGCTTATCCCCAGCCTGTCGAGGAGGGCCTTCATCTCCGGTGGCAGGTCTTCAAGGCTCTCAACTTTGTCCGGGATGCCGGCTATCTCCGGCTTTGCGATGAACTTGAGCAGCTCCTCCTCGCTTATCACCGGATCGTTGTGGGGGGCTCTCTCGAAGGCTTCCACGGCCTTGTACCTTATCCGCGTCATCCATTCCGGCTCGCCGTTTCTCTTTGCAAGGTCCTCGACTTCGCCCTCAATGATGCCTTTGGCATCTTTAACCGTGATGGTCTCACTCATCGCAACCACACTCCTCGAATATGGTCTGGAAACCCTTCTGCTCTATCTCCTCAACGAACTCCCCACCCCGTTCAAGGACTATCCTACCATTCTTCATAACGTGCACCATGAAACTGCTGGGGTCGAGGTGCTGGAGGATCCTTCCGTAGTGCGTGATCAGCAGGATCGCGGTTCCGTTCTTGTGGAGCTCGTCTATCTTCCGGCTTATGATGCTGAGTGAATCAATGTCAACGCCGCTGTCCGG
>JAMONK010000167.1 GCA_027065835.1 Thermococcus sp.
GAGCAACGCCGTGTTATAGGGGGGCTGAAGAAAGCCATAAACCGAGAGTTCTCCCTTGTGGTCGTTGATTCGATAACCGCCCACTACCGCGTTGAGGAGCCCCACAGGAACCTCACGGTGGACCTCGGCAGACAGCTGCAGACCCTCCTATGGGTGGCCCGGAAGCACAACATCCCCATAATCGTGATAAACCAGGTACACTACGACTCCCGTGCCGGACGGATGAAGCCAGTGGCCGAGCACACGTTGAACTACAGGTGCAAGGACGTCCTCAGGCTGGACAAGCTGAACAGTGAGGGCATGAGGGCGGCGGTACTGGAGAGGCACCGCTTCCGACCGGAGGGAGGAATGGTTTACCTCAAAATAACGGAGAAGGGGATTGAAGAGGCCCTTACAGGCCAGGGACGACATCAAACGGGTCAAACGCCAGGAAACTTCTCTCCATAATCCCTTTTCTCAACGCCCTCGTGCGGTGCCGATCAACGGATAAAAAGAGGAGGAGCCCGCGCTTAAATCCTGTCATGAACTTCCTGGGCTATCCTCAGAACGGCCTTGTAAAGCTTGTCGCTGATTATGCCCTCATCGTAGTGCTCCCTGAGCTTCTCCTGGTCTATTATCTCTTTCTTGCCGTCGGGCCATTTGACGACGTCTATCTCCAGGTCAACGTAGCGGGCACGGTCGGGGTATATCTCCACGGGCGTGTTGATGTTGTAGTACTCACCCTTTGGATTGCCCTCGCGGTCGTAGTATCTGTGAACGAACCACCATTTGCCGGCCTCTATCTCCGTTATCACGTAGTCTCCTGTCTCTATCGGGATGTCCAACCCATCATAAAACTTGCCGGGCTTAAGACGGCGCCGCATCACTATCCTCAGAGGATTGGTGCTCATCTCCGTGATCTCTCCCGGGCCTATCCGAATCCTCTGCCCGTCGGGTTTGCAGTGGTCCAGTGTAAACAGCCATCCCTTCCTCGGCCCTTTCTTGTCGATTAGGGTCTCCCAGAACCCCTGATCGACCTTGACCCTCTGTCCGGGAACCCTGGAGAGGATGCCCTCAGCGATATCAACGGCAAAGCTGAACTCAACGTCGTACGCCTTGAGCTGGTGGTGGCCGTCGACAGTCGGAACAACCCCGTTCCTGATCTCGTCCAGCTTCCTCTTCGCACCCCCACCAAACTCAACCTCGTAGATGTTCCTGCCCTCAATGACCTTCTCTGGAGCGCTGTAGAGGTCGGCTTTCCGGAGTCTGTCCGCGAACCTTGAGAGCTTGTCTATCTCCTCCCTGAGAACGTCCCATTCCTTGTATGCGGCGGCGGTTCTCCAGAGGATGCCCCAGTCTCCAAGGTCAACGCTGAGGCCCAGTATCCTGAGGCGCTCGCGCTCCTTCGGGTCCCGGATCTTCCGGGATATCTTGACGTGTCTCTGGGCCCCAACGGGCTTGGGTATCAGAACTGCGTAGTCCCCGGGTATCGTCAGCGTAACGCTCAGATGTGGGAGGAGGTTGTGTTTCTTCACCTGAACCAGAACCTCATCCCCCTCCATGGCGTGGGGCAGTTCCTCCACGAAGAGCGTGCCTATCGCACTGCCGATGTCCACGTAAACGTGGCGTTCATCCCTCTTAACCACGATGCCCTTGTATATGCCGTAGAGCTGGTACGGGAGTTTTCTAAAAAACACGTCTATAAGCTCTTCCTCAAGCACATCCCTAACGGCCTCAACGCCGGTTCCAACGAGCACTACTCCGTGTCGGTCTTTCTTGTCGTACACGTCCACATCGAACTCGTCGTAGGTTTTCTCAAGGTTGAAGCGTTCTACGACTTTCTGGCTTGGCTGGCTTATGACGAAGCCCCCATCGAGAAACAGCTTGGTAAGGGCCGTGCTGTAGATACCCCTAACCCGGACTGAAAGTTCTGTGCCTGTAGACACCTTCACCACCCCTCATCTTCTTTTCCACCACTCCGATGAGCGTGAGTCCTTCCAGTATCTCGCCGGCGTCCTGCACGCCGCTTAGTTTCTCCACGTTTCTCGCCTCAACCCAGAGCAGACCCCTGGAATGCCAGTCCTTGAGGGCCTCCTCGACTTTGTGAACGTCCCCCGGATGAGTGTAGAGCCGGAACATAAACCTTTTTACAACCCCGAGCTCGCCCTCGATTTCATCGATTTTCCTGAGCTTGTCCATTATACTCGGGGGTACCTTTTTTTCCTTTTCGCCCTCCATCAGAAGGGTCAGTCCCTCCACCTCCGCGTCCAAGGCACTTAAGCTCCTGCCGACGGCGTAGTCGTAAATCCTGTGAAACCCCGAAAGCCTGTCCATCGCGGTTCCGAGCTTCATGCGGGCATCGTAGTCCGTTGCCTTCGAGAGGAGCGAGAGAACCTCCTCAAGGCGGAACTTCATCTGGTGCTCGTTGCGGTGGATCTCCTTGGCCAGCCCCTCGGCCCGTCCCCCCACCCTGGCAAGCTCCCTGTAAAGGGCTGACGCAAGGTCCAGCTTTTCTAGGATGAGCGAGTGAAGCTCTTTAACATTCACGAGAAGGGATTCGTAGTCGGTTTCCTCATACAGGGCCGGGAATTTACGCTCAAACTCCGCATGAAGGGCCTCAAGGCGTGCGACCTTGGCCTTGAGTTCATCAACGTCCATTGTCATCCCCCATATCCTCTCCAACTCCCACTACTTGTAGTTTTCGATGGATGAGGTAAACTAAAGCATTTACCCACAAGCTTTTTTTAAGTCCATTATGTACTACCTCCGGTGCTCCCAATGGTGCTTATAGACCGCTTCGGCAGACCGGTTACAAACCTCAGGATTTCCCTCACGCTGGACTGCAACTACAGATGCTTTTTCTGCCACAGGGAGGGACAGACCTCCGGAACGTCCCTGGAGATGACGCCTGGGGAGATAGAGAGGCTCGTCAGGATAGCGTCCCATCTCGGAATACGGAAGGTGAAGCTTACCGGGGGCGAGCCGACGGTGAGGGACGACATAGTTGAGATCGTGAGGAGGATAAAGCCATACGTCGTTGACCTATCCATGACAACAAACGGGAGCCGGATGAAGGAGCTCTCCCGCCCCCTTGCCAAAGCGGGGCTGGACCGGGTGAACATATCACTGCACAGTCTTAAACCGGACGTTTACAGGCGCATAACAGGCGTTGATATGCTAGACGCCGTCCTCGAGGGAGTGGAGGAGGCGGTAAGGTACCTCAGCCCGGTTAAGCTGAACATGACCGTGATGAAGGGACTCAACGAGGGCGAGGTATGGGACATGATCAGGTTCGCGGCAAAAACCGGCGCCGTACTCCAGCTGATCGAACTTGAGGCCCCAAGGGAGCTCGAAGAAACGGGCTTCTTCAGAAAGTACTTCTACCCCCTCAAACCCATCGAAGAAGAGCTTGAGAAAATGGCCGTAGAAACACGGGAGAGGAGGATGCACAGGAGAAAGAAGTACATAATACCAACGGAAACGGGAACCGCGGAGGTTGAGGTGGTTCGCTCCATGCACAACACGGTTTTCTGCGCCAACTGCACCAGATTAAGGGTCACCTCCAGCGGCAGCTTCAAAACCTGCCTCCTGAGAAGGAACGACACGGTAAACTTCCTGACCGCGATGAGAAACGGTGCAAGCGACGCGGAGATCGTCGATATACTGAGGAGAGCGGTGCTGATGAGGGAACCGTACTGGCGCTGAGGCAAAGCTTTTATTGATGACCGCCCTAGGAAGGTATATGTTGAGCACCGCTCAGATAGTTCAATTGGTAGCAGGCGGTTTTCTGCTGGCCCTTGGAATCGCGGGCATAGCGATCTCTTATCTGGCCTCGTTCAGGATCAGAAAGCCAGCCGCGGAACTGGCCAAGAGGGTAATCGTGTCATTTTTCTTCTTTGGGATAATGGGAGGCGCCTCGGAGATCCTAACCGTGCTGTGGGACCCCAACATGTGGGTTCTCATAGCGGTTTCGGTTACGCTGGGCTACCTCGTGATGGCCTTCGCCGCCCTCCGGTACCTCCGCATCCTCAGCGGCATCGGGGGCGGTGGGAAGAAAACCCAGACCACCGTGAAGGAAAAACTACCCCTCCCCCAGACCTTTATGGTCTCCACCCCGGAGGAGGCGAAGTACCTGCTGGGCACCCTCAAGGAGCACTACGAGAAAGCCATCCTGGCCATAGGAAGGGACCATCCCCGCGTGTGGAAAGAAAAGTACGGGGTGAAGCCGGACAGGTACATATGGCTCACAAGGATTGAGCACCCCTCCGCTGTAAGTCCCAGCAGTCTGCACGTGGTAAACGGGGAGATAGTGAGGTTCCTGCACAGCAACCCCGGAGGGATCGTGTACTTTGAGGGTATAGAGGTCGTCCTCCTGTACCTCGACTTCAACTCGCTTGCAAAATTCCTCCTGGGAGTCAAAGATATGGTGCTGGTTGAGAACGCCTATTTCATAGTCCTGGCCTCCCCCGAAACCCTGAACGAAAGACAGTACTCAATGCTGCTCCGCGAGTTCAAGCGGCCGAACGTCGAAGAACTCCTGGAGCGGCTCGCAGGGGTGACCTTATTCGGTGCGGTACCCCCAACCAAAGGGCCAAAGGATAAACCCATGAATGACACGGGCGGAGAGGAAGATGCCGGCGGTAAAGGTTCCAAGGAGAGAGGCTGAGCCGGTGAAAAGAAGGCTCAAGCGACTTGGACTCTACGACGGCAAAAGGAGACCGAGGAGGGAAGACGGGTACGTTCTCCTCCCGGTCATCAGCGACCCCCGGATTGAAGGGCTCGGCTACGAGGTTCTCCCGCTAGAGCTCCCGCTCAGGCCGGAGAGGCAGATATACAAGAACCTTGAGAGCGTCCTCGCCGAGAGGCTGAGCAGAGAAGAGCTGAAGTACCTGAGGCGCTACGACGTGATAGGCGACATAGCGGTCATCCAGATACCGCCGGAGCTTGAGCACAGGATTGAGGACATAGTCTGGGGCCTGAGGAAGGTCCACCCGTTTCTGAAGGTCATTGCCAAAAAGGGATTCCACGAGGGTGCCTTCAGGATAAGGGACTACTCGATAGTCTGGGGCGAGAGGAGACTGGAAACGGTTCACAAAGAGAACGGCGTTCGGATAAAGGTTGACCTCTCGAAGGCCTTCTTCAACCCGCGCATGAAGGGTGAGCGGTACCGCCTGGCCCAGCTCGTCCGCGACGGCGAGAGGGTTTTAATCCCCTTCGCCGGCGTTCTGCCGTATGCGCTCGTCATAGCCCGCTATAAAAGGGTCAAGATCACTGCGGTGGAGCTGAACAGGGAAGCCTACGAGCTCGGCCTTGAGAACATCGAGCTGAACAGAGGAAGGCTGAGGGGCGAGATAGAGTTCATCCACGGCGATGTCTTCGAGGTTCTCCCGGAGCTTCCGAGCCACGACCGGGTGATAAGCCCCACCCCGAGGGGCGTTGATGCCCTAACTCTAACGCTGAGCAGGGCGGAGAAATTGCTCCATTACTACGACTTCGTCCACGAGGAGGAGATTGAGAGGTTCAGGGCAAGAATCCTCGAAGAATGCCGGAAGCTCGGAAGGGACTGCACCGCCAGGGTCAAAAAGGTGAGCGACTTCAAGCCGCACGTTTTCAAGGTCTGTGCGGACGTGGAGATAAAGGGGAAATAACGAAGCCATCACTTCTTCCCGAGGAAGTCGAACAGCGTCGCCTGTTTGCCCTTCTTTTTTGAGGGCTCCTCTTTGCCCGTTTTACCTTCTTCAACGGCTTCAATCTCATCCTCGGCCTTTTTCAGTTCTTCTTCAGTAACTTCCTCCCCCTTTCCAGTTGCTCCTGCGGCGGCAACGTGCTCCTTAAGTTGGTTCCTCTCCCCCTTGAGCTTCTTGTGGATGTTGAGGGTCTTGCCCCATATCCTCCTGGCCAGTTCTCCCTTCCCAGCGAGGAACTCCACTTCCTTTTCCGTCAGGTCGAGGTAGACGACGAAGTGGGCGGCCATCTCGGGGTCGTGCTCGAAGATGGCCCTCAGGTAGTTGAGGGTTTCAAGGGCTTCAAGCCTCGCCATGTGCATCTCGGCCATGACCTTCTTCACTATGGAGTCCCTGAGCGTACGCTCCCCCTTGCTCTCGGTGAGGAGCTTTATGGTCTTGGGTGGGTAGATCCTGACGAACCCCTTCTTCTTGACACCAGCCACGGCAACACCGGCCGTCATCATATCGGTGGCGTACTTCCAGAGGCCGTAGTTCCCCGTCCTCTGCGCCCTGCCCAGGAATATGTCCGCCCTGCTCAGAGCCTCGTAGGCCCTCGCTATGTCCTCGGGCCTGTAATAGACGTAGGGAAGGTTCTCGTCTATCCACTGGAGGAGCTCGTGCGGGAACATGTCAACGCCGAGAACGACCAGCTTGGCCTTCCTCGCGTTGTCCGTGGCAAAGAGCTGGGCCAGAGCCTGGAAGACGCTCTTCTCGACATCGCGGTAGGCGAGGACTTCCATGGCATCCTCCGTCCCGCCCGTAACAACGGTTTGAAGGTCGTTGACCGCGGCCCTTAGGTCACCACTGGCCCTTTTGGCTATCTCGTAGAGGAGCTCCTTGGGAACGGTCTTCTTTTCCGCATGAAGTATCCGGACAAGGGCCTTTATCACGTCCCTCTGGGTCAAACGTTTGTAGTTCACCATCTGAACCTTTGCCCGTATCTCGCGGGGAACCTCCCAGTAGCGGTTGGCGGCCAGAATTATGGGGTTCCTCGCGCGGTCTATGAGCTTGGCTATCTCCCGCGCACCCCCCGGCTCGATGTTGTCGGCCTCGTCCAGGAAGATGAGTTTTCTGTGCTGTCCAAGGATGTCCATGGTGTAAGCTGCCTGAACGTAGCGTTCTATCTTCTCGTACGTTCTCTCATCGCTGGCGTTAAGTTCTATAACCTCAAAGTGATGCTCACGTGCAAGCGCGTATACCGTGCTGGTCTTTCCGGTCCCGGGAGGGCCCGCTATCAGAAGCGCCCGCTTTTTGGGGATGCTCCCCTTAAGCCACTCCTCAATCCACGCCCTGATGGCATCCTTGGCTTTCTCCTGGTTGATAACGTCCGCCAGCTTCCTCGGCCGGTACTTCTCCACCCACGGAACCTCGGTCATGGCCTATCACTTGCCCATTATGGTGAACTGAGCCAGCAGGGCCTCAAGCTGTATCATCTCGTTGGCGCCCTCGACGAGTCTGAAGTTGTACTCCCCTATCCTGTCGGCCAGGGCAACCTTCCTGTCCTCGGGTATCGGAAGGTTGAACACCTCCTTGTGCATCTGGATGAGGACGTCCTCACCGCTCAGGCCCTGTTTGAGCAGTATCTCCCTGAGCTTCTCCCGGGCTTTTAGAAAGTCGCCTTCAAGGGCGAGCTTCATCATATCACGCACATCCTCGGGTCTCGCCCTGCTGGCAACGAGGAACACGTTCTCATCCGTAATGGTGGTGTCAAGGGCGGCAGCGGCCTGCAGGACGTTTATCGCCCGTCTCATGTCCCCCTCGGCAACGTACAGGATGGCCTGGAGGCCGTCTTCGGTGAGGGTAAGCCCCTCGCTCCCGGCTATGTACTCGATGCGCTCCGCCACGTCCTCGTCGTTGAGGGGCCTGAAGCGGAAGATGGCGCACCTGCTCTGGATGGGTTCGATTATCTTGGAGGAGTAGTTACAGCTCAGGATGAAGCGGACGTTGTTCGAGAACATCTCCATCGTTCTCCTGAGGGCCTGCTGGGCGTCCTGGGTTAGGGCGTCGGCCTCATCGAGGAAGATTATCTTGAAGCTCGCCCCGCCTATCGGCTTCGTCCTGGCGAACTCCTTCACCTTCTCGCGGATGACGTTTATACCGCGCTCGTCGCTCGCGTTGAGCTCAAGGAAGTTCGGCCTCCAGTGCTCACCAAAGAGCTCCCGGGATAGGGCCAGAGCCGCCGTCGTCTTTCCGACTCCAGGGGGACCCGCGAAGAGCAGATGGGGCATGGAACCGGTTTTAGCGTAGTGCTTGAGCCTTTTGACGATGTGAGCCTGACCCACTATATCGTCCAGCCTTTCGGGCCTGTACTTCTCAACCCACGGTTTTTCGAGGATTTTAACCTCTTTAACCTCTTCCGGCATATTCACCACCCTGTCTAAGCCCTATGGTACTTGGTGGTATTAAGCCTTTTGCTGCCCCGATGGACACATCGGTTCGGGTGCAAAACTTTTATACCTCAATGACCAAAAGTCATCGGTGGTTTTCATGGCCAAGCTTGACTGGATTACTGAGGAATTGAAGGAGCTTAAGGAGAAGGGGCTTTACGTGACCATAAGGAAGCTTGAGAGCTCCCAGGGCCCGTGGATCGTCGTTGATGGAAAACGCGTTTTGAACATGTGCTCCAACAACTACCTAGGGCTTGCGGCACACCCCAAGATAAAGGAGGCCGCCATAAGGGCCATCCTCGACTACGGTGTTGGTGCCGGAGCGGTTAGGACCATCGCAGGCACCATGGAGCTCCACATCGAGCTCGAGGAGAAGCTGGCGAAGTTCAAGAAGAGGGAAGCCGCGATACTCTTCCAGAGCGGCTACAACGCCAACCTCGGTGCACTGAGCGCTTTACTCACTAAAAAAGACGATGGTGTCTTCATCAGTGAGGAACTCAACCACGCGAGCATCATAGACGGAATGCGCCTCAGCGGCGCTCCGAAGGTCATCTACAAGCACCTCGACACGGAGGATCTTGAGAGACGGCTTAAGGAGAACAAGGACAAGAAGAAGAAAATCATCGTGAGCGACGGTGTCTTCTCGATGGACGGTGACCTCGCGCCGGTCCCGGAGATGGCCGAACTGGCCGAGCAGTACGATGCGATGCTCTACATCGACGACGCCCACGGTGAGGGTGTCCTTGGAGACAGCGGAAGGGGTATCGTGGACCACTTCAAGCTCCACGGCAAGGTTGACTTCGAGAT
>JAMONK010000168.1 GCA_027065835.1 Thermococcus sp.
TGTTTTATCCCGCCGAAATCAACCCATGCCGTCCCTTTCTCGCCGTCAACCTCAAGCACCTTCGCAACCGTGGCAAGACACATTTTCTTCACCCGCCTGTAAGTGGATCA
This sequence comes from Thermococcus sp., assembly GCA_027065835.1. GTDB lineage: Archaea > Methanobacteriota_B > Thermococci > Thermococcales > Thermococcaceae > Thermococcus. The sequence goes on from JAMONK010000168.1 coordinate 111, forward strand.
ACCGCCCTATTTAGCCTTTCTAAAACCCATGGTTTCTAACCCGCCTAGCGAGAACTCCATTTCAATGTTCTCCTCCCCGCCGTAGGAGCAGTGGGCGAGGACCTCCTCCGCCTCTTCCCGGCTTACCTTCTCAAGAACTATCCCGTAGTAAATCTTCACGTAGTCCCCAGGTTCCACATCCCTGATAAAATCGAGCCTCGCCCTCCTAACCCTACCGCCAACGTCAACCACCGCGGTACCTTCGTCCACCCTCAGAACCCTGCCGGCCAGCATCAGGGCCACGCGTTCCACCTAACCCCTAGATTTGAAGAAAAGTTTATATATATTGTGCTGACCGGTCAGTCGGGATTTCCTCCGAACGGTTGGATTCGATTTGTTGGGGGTTTTAAACACCGTCCGTTGGCGCTCCCTTTTGCCCAGGGTCTTCCCTTTCAACCCTCTCCCCGGGTCTCAGGTTAGAAACCCTTAAAAGGCAGAGGTTACAAAACTGTATAGCTAACCTGACTAACTGGTCACATAAGTTAACGGTGGTCGTATGAAAACCCCCGGCAAAACACGGGAGAAGATAGTTAGTGCTGCCATTGAGCTTTTCGCGAAGAAGGGCTTCGATAAGACCACGGTAGACGAGATAGTGAACCGTGCCGGGGTCGCCAAGGGCACGTTCTACCTCTACTTCAAGAGCAAGGATGACCTCGTCAAGGAGGTCGCCGTTGATGCCATGCCCATAGTTGCTTTTCCCTCCCTTCAGGACCCGTACATCACGGTTTCCTACCCCACCCTCAGGGAATTTCTTCTGGCCCTGGGCAGGGAATTCGTCGAGTTCTACGACAAAAACTACCGCCGTGAGATATTCTTCAGCCTCCTGACCCTGAGAAAACGGAGTAAATCCCTCGATCTGCTCTACCATGAATCCTGTTCCGAGCTCCTTAGGACTGGGGCGCGCAGGATAATGGTCTACACGAAGGTCGGATTCGCTCAGGCCCTCGTCGCCTTTCAGGTCTTCCTCGGCTCCCTGCTCCACTACCTGCACGCGAGGGAATGCGTTGGTTTCAGCGACGAGGAGTACCTGAACCACGTGGTAGACGTCGTCACGTCCTACCTCAAACTATCCGCCGAGATATGACCCTTCTCAGCGCCCCCTGTGAAACACTTTACGTTTCATAATGCCATTGTTGTTCACAGAAGTGCTTACCCTGTACACGAAAGCTATATAAGGTACAAGTGCAAGAGCTTTAAAATGACTAGTCAGTCAGTGTATTCAGAGGTGATGAACGTGGCTGAGAAGCTCGTGCCTGTTGTGTGCCCATGGTGCTCCGTGGGCTGTAGATTCTACGCGGTCAGTGTCAACGGCTACATAAGGAAGGTGGAGTTCGACTACGACCATCCAACCGTTAACAGGGGAAGGCTCTGCCCCAAGGGTGTCGCAGCGTATCAGTTCATCAACAGCCCCGACAGGCTCAAAAAGCCGCTCAGAAGGGTTGGCGAGAAGGGTGAGGGAAAGTTCGAGGAGATCAGCTGGGAGGAGGCCTACAGGATAATCGCCGAGAAGATCCACGAGGTTAAGGAAACCTACGGTCCAGAAGCGCTCGCCTTCCTGGGAAGCGAGAAGATAACCTTTGAAGAGAACTACCTAGTCCACAAGTTCTCCAAGGCCGTTGGAACCAACAACCTCGACTTCCCCGGTAGGTACTGCCAGTACTCCAACTCGCCCGCAAGGACGAAGGTCTTTGGAAGCAGCGCCGCGACGAACCCCTTTGAGGATATAGCCAAAGCCGAGTTGGTGCTTATCTGGGGCCACAACCCCGCCGAAACGGCCCCCGTGATGTTTGGGCAGTACCTTGAGAAGGCCGTTATCGACAACGACGTTGAGATGATCGTTATAGACCCGCGCTCGACCAGGGGTCACAAGTACGCTTCCCTTCACCTAAAACCCTACCCCGGAACCGATCTTGCCATAGCCCTTGCTATGCTCAACGTGATAATCGGTGAGGATCTCTACGATAAGGAGTTCGTTCAGGAGAGAACGGCCGGTTTTGAGGAGCTGAAGGAAGCCGTGAAGAACTACACCCCGGAGTGGGCCGAGAAGGTCGCAGGCGTTCCCGCGGAGGACATCAGAAAGATTGCAAGGCTCGTGGCCTCCAGGAGGACGGCTTTCCTTGTAAACGAGGGGATGAACCAGCACGTTAACGGTTTCAACCTTGCGCTCGCGATCGCTGACATAGTGGCCATAACCGGCAACATCGGTAAAGAAGGTGTCTGGAGCGGTATCTTCCCCGGCGCACAGTGCGGTTTCTGTGCTGCCATGACCGGCATCGCTCCCAACAAACTCCCGACCGGCAAACTCGTTACCGATGAGGCCGCGAGGGCGGAAGTTGAGAGGCTCTGGGGCTTCCCGATCCCCGATTGGCCCGGTCTCGATCTTACCGGTATGATTAGGGAGGCGGGCGGCAGGATACGCATGATGTACATCATCGGAGGCAACATAGCGAAGTCAGCCCCCAACAGCGCCTGGGTCAGGGAGGGGCTCAAGAAGCTCGACTTCCTGGTTGTGCAGGACGTCTTCATGACCGACACCGCCAAGTACGCGGACGTAGTCCTCCCGGCCGCGGCGTGGTTCGAGAAGACAGGAACCGCAATAAGTGCCGAGAGACGCGTCCAGAGGACATACAAGGCCGCTGAGGCTCCTGGTGAGGCCAAACCCGACTGGCTCATACTTGTTGAGCTCGCCAAGGAGCTCGGCCTCGGAGAGTACTTCAAGTACGAGCACCCGGACGAGATTCTCAGGGAGATAAACAGCGTCATCCCGCTCTTCAAGGGCGCGACGCCCGAGTACCTCGCGGAGCACCCAGAGGGATGCTTCTTCCCGTGCACCGAGCCCGGCGAGGGAACGAAGGTCCTCTTCAGGAATGGCTTCAAGACCTCCGACGGAAGAGCCCATCTGGTTGCCGTTGACTGGATGGAGCCACCCGAGACCCCGGACGAGGAGTACCCGCTCTGGCTCACCAACTTCAGACTGGTGGGTCACTGGCACACCGGAACCATGACGGAGGAGAGTCCAAGCCTCCAGAAGCGCTGGCCTGAGGAGTACGTCATGATAAACCCTGCCGACGCCAGGAGGTTCAACGTAAGGGACGGAGACCTCGTCAAGATCGAAACCCGGAGGGGAGAGGTCATCACCAGGGCGGTGGTCACCGACCACATAAGGGAGGGCGTCATAGCCATGCCCTGGCACTGGAAGGTCAACTTCCTGACGCTGGAGGAGACGCATCCGGTTACCAAGATGGCCGAGCTGAAGGCCGTAGCGGCCCGTATAAGCAGGGTGGAGGAGTGAGGTGGTCAAAATGGCGAAGAAGATATTCCTCGATTATAAGCGCTGCATAGGCTGTAAGGCCTGTGAAGTTGCCTGTGAAATGACCCACGGTGAGGCCCGTATCAAGGTCTTCGAGTTCCCGGACCTCTTCACGGTTCCCTTCAACTGCCGCCACTGTGAGAAGGCCCCATGCCTAAACGTCTGCCCGAGTGGGGCGCTCTTCAGGGACGATGACGGAGCCGTCGCCTTCGACCCGCTCAAGTGCATTGGCTGTCTGATGTGCGCCGTTGCCTGTCCCTTCGGCGTTCCCAAACTCGACGAGGATAACAAGATTATGGACAAGTGCGACCTCTGCGCCGACAGAAGGGCGGATGGACTCCTCCCCGCCTGTGTATCGGCCTGCCCAACCGAGGCCCTCAAGTACGGCGAGATAAACGAGGTGCTCTGGAACAGGGAGGGGAAGATAGTGGCCAACCTGAAGGGCTCAGCCGAGAGAGGGGAGGGCGAGGAAGCCTACCTCATCCTCTGACTTTATTTTTTGCACCGGAAACCAATGGTTGAAAACAAGGGGTGATGAAGCTTGAACGGCGAAATATTCCTTGCATCGGCGTTGCTGCCCTTCATCATGCTGCTCCTCTACAGGACGGAGGGTAGGGTTGCCGATTCCGCGGCGGTAGCGATAACCGGTCTTTCCCTGCTCCTGAACGGCTACGGCCTCTATCTGTTCTTCCAAGGGGGGCTGGAGAAGGTATATCACTACGCCTACATCGCTGGGGGGAACCTCGGTGAGGTCTTCGGCTTCAGCGTTGACGTCGCCTCAGTACTCATGGGCTTCGTCTCAATCCTCACCGGATTCCTTCTGGTTCTCTACGCGGTTGACTACATGGGCCCATCCAACAGGGGATTCCCGCTTGAAGCCGGAAAGGGGAGGTTCTATGCCCTCCTGGGCCTGCTGATGGGGTCGAGCATGGTCTTCATCTACGGCACCAACCTGGTCCAGTTCCTCGTGTTCCTTGAGCTGATGGCCATCTCCCTCCTGTACCTGGTGGATTTCTACGGAGACGCGAGGAACAAAGCCCTCAAGGGATTCCTGGTGCTCAACCTGGGGGTCCTCTTGCTCCTCATTGCAGTCGCCGTCCTCGGAGGCAACCAGGAGCTCGCCAGGATGGGTGCTATCTCGCAGTCCACCAAAGACGTGACTTTCGCCATCCTGACGTTCGCCGCCTTTGCCATGAGCTCGCAGCTTTTCTTCTACTCCTGGCTCCCCGACTCAACAGCCGGCCCGATCCCAGCCTCGGCGTACATTCACACGGCCTCCATAGTCCCCCTGGGGAGTTTCATGCTCTTCAGGGTCATTCAGTACATGGATCCCGGAAGAAACGAGTTCTGGCTCCTAGGAGCGCTCACGGTTGCACTCATCCTTCTGATGATGGTCTACTACCCGCTCCAGAGGGACGGTAAAAAGCTCATAGCCTACTCAACCATCGCACAGACCGGAGTCGCCTACATAACCCTCGCTTACGCCCTCGCGGGCCATCAGGTCGGTCTCCAGATCGCGGTTTACCAGGTCGTTAACCACGCCTTCGTCAAGGCGCTGGCCTTCATGAGCGTGGGGACCTTCGCCTACGCCCTTGGAACCACCAACTTCGAGGGCATCAGGGGAATCCGGCACAGTCTTCCGTGGGCGAGCGTTGCCTGGTTCCTGAGCTTCTTCGGCCTCGCGGGCGTTCTTCCGCTCGGGCTGTTCTTCAGCAAAGTGCTCACGGTGATGGTCACGCACCATGCTTTGGGCGTCGCCTCGTGGCTGTTCCCCGGAGTTGTCCTATTCGACGGCGCGGTGTTCCTCATAGTGATCATCCTCTGGTTCAGGGAGATGTTCTTCGGAGAGCCTCATCCGAGCACAGGGATCCACTCGTCAAAGCTCATGGACATAGCGATGCTGGTGCTGATTTTTATCGGCATAGTCGCTCCGTGGGTTACCCTCGACGTTGTCACGAAGATAGGATTCATGGGGTGATGTGAGATGTTCCTAGAATACGCACTCGGAGCGTTTGTCCTTGGGGGGCTCCTGGGGTTCGTCATAGACTACAAAGCCTCCACAAAGGCGTCAAGCTTCATGGCCGTTATAGGCTCACTCTTCCTCCTCGGCCAGGTCTACGAGGTCTACACAACGGGTCCGGTAAAGGGGAGCATCTTCGGTATCCCCGTGCACGTGGACGGCTTGTCCGCGGTGTTCCTCTTCATCGTGGGGATAGTGAGCCTGGGTTCCGCGGTGTTCTCCCTGGCGTACATGGATCACCACGAGAGGAAGGGCAAGGGCTGGGTGTACGCGATAGCCTACAACACGTTCATAGCCTCAATGGCCCTCGTTGTGACAGTTGACAACCTCGAATACTTCGTCGTCTCCTGGGAGCTCATGACGCTCAGCTCTTTCATCCTGATCTTCTGGAAGGAGGAGCGGAAGGATCTGGACGCCAGTCTGAAGTACTACATAACGATGCACTTCGCGGACACGATCCCCCTGTTCCTGCTCCTTGGTCTCGCCTCGGTCCTGACCGGGAGCATTCACAACCTCAGCTACTCCGCCATTCATAGCGCCCTGCTGACAGCATCGCCGGGGACGAAGGCCGTCTTCTACGCCCTCACCCTGGTGGTGTTCATAGCCAAGGCGGGAGTGGTTCCGCTCCACTTCTGGCTCCCTGATGCACACCCGGCGGCACCCAGCAACGTCTCGGCCCTGCTCAGTGGTATCATGATAAAGACCGCCGTTTACGGCCTTCTAAGGTTTGACTGGCAGATATCCGGCCAGAGTACTGCCGTGGGATACATCGTGGCGATCCTTGGGGCAATAACCCTCACCGTCGGAACACTCTATGCGCTGAGGGAGACCAACTCAAAACGCCTTCTCGCCTACCACAGCGTCGGTCAGATGGGCTACATCTGGCTCGGACTCGGCATCGGAATGGTCCTGATACCCAGGGGGGGAACGCTGGCGGCGGTAGGCGCCCTGGGCATGTTCGCCGGTCTCTTCCACGCGCTGAACCACGCGGTCTTCAAGGGATCACTCTTCCTCGAAGCTGGTTCGGTGGAGTACGCAACCGGTACCCTCAACCTGGAGGAGCTGGGGGGACTCGGTACGAGGATGAAGGTGACGGCCGTTGCAACCCTGTTTTCCTCACTGGCAATAGCGGGGATCCCGCCCTTCAACGGCTTCATCAGCAAGTGGCTCATCTACGTCGCGGGTTACCAGTCTGGGAACTTCGTCCTGGCCTTCGGTGCCGTGCTGGCGGTGGTCATAAGCGCCGTAACGCTCGCTTCGTTCATGAAGTTCTACGGTGCCCAGTTTGGAGGGGAGATGAAACGCTACGAGGAAGTTAAGGAAGTCCCCGCGGTGATGCAGCTCGGTGAATGGATCCTGGCGGGATTGACGCTGTTCATCGGCGTGTTCCCTGGATTCGTTGTGGGCTTCCTGAACAAGGGACTCTCAGTGGTCAACGGGGGCACGACGGCGGGCGTGACGGAGGACCTCTACAAGATAGGCTTTGGCTCAGTGCTGTTCTCGCCGGTGCTGTTCGTTATCCTCCTCGGCGCTCTTGCCGTGGGTCTGTACTTCTCCTTCAGGCCGGAGTACGGTAAAGTCGCCAGGCCCTGGGACTGCGGTTCAACGAAGATAGACGAGGACGAGTACAAAACCCTGGCGGAGGGCTACTACCGCTGGTACGAGCACAAGATAGGGTCGTTCTACCGTTTCACCGACTGGTGTTACAGCTTCGGAGCTTCGATAATCCACTACACAGTGAGAGCGTACACCTGGATCGCCAGCTACTTCGTCAAGATAGTCGATACCCCCTACACAAGGGTCGAGAGCGTCTCGGACCTCAGGAGGGGCCAGCTGCTCTACGTAGATGAGGAAACGTTCAAGCCGCTGGTAAGGCTTCTCAGGATAGTCAGGGACGTCCTTCCGGGGATCCGGCTGGGAACCTTCGTCGTGCTGGCCCTTGTAGTGGTGGGGGCGATTGTTGGGATACTGATGGTGCTGTGAGGTGAGAGAGATGGAGATAGACGCAGTCAAACTTGGGTTCAGCCTTGTGGGTATCATCCTGCTGCTGTTCCTGCCGCCCTACCTCGACGGTATAGCGAGAAGGGTTAGGGCGAGGCTCCAGTACAGGAGGGGTCCTCCCCTCAGTCAGACATGGTACGACCTCCAGAAGCTCTTTGCCCTTCCGTCGGTAAGGCCAACGGCCAGCACCATCTTCACATGGGCTCCCTACCTGGCACTCGCCTCGGCCATATCGGCGGCTCTGCTCCTTCCCTACGGCAACGTCATCCCCGTGAACTTCGGCTTCAACCTTGTGGTGTTCTTCTACGTGGTGGTCATGGTCAGCGTCTTCCTGATCCTGGCAGGCCTTAGCGTTCAGAACGCCTTCAGCCACATAGGTTCGTCAAGGGAGATGCAGATCGTCCTCACCGTCGAACCGCTGATAGCGATCCTCTACGGTGTCCTGGCCTACAACGCGGGTTCGCTCAGCATATCTGAGATAGTGAGGAACCTGCACCTCACCCCCTCGGTGCTGTTGACCTACGCGATCCTGGCCTACGCACTCTACGTCGAGAGCGGTTTCGTGCCCTTCGACGTCGCGGAAGCCGAGCAGGAGGTCATAGGCGGCCCACTTGGAGAGTACAGCGGAAGGCTCCTTGGGGTCTTCTACTACGCCGTTTACATCAAGCGCTTCGCCCTGCTGTGGTTCTTCGTCAGCCTGCTGACGCTCCCATGGCTCGGGCCGATAGACACCGCGGAGAAGGCCGCACTGGTGCTGGCCCTTCAGTTCCTGCTGACGATAGCGTTCTACCCCATTATAGCGGCGCTTGAGGCCACCAACGCAAGGCTTCGGGTGGATCACGTTGTCAAGATGAACGTTAGAATGTTCTTCGCAGGTCTGATAGTACTCGCAATGGCGTTCATGGGGTGGTGAAAGTGGTTAGGACGAATGATTTGGAAGCTCACTTCGAGTTTGAGTGTAAGGCCTGTGAAAACGGCCGTTGCAGGAAGGCGAGTCTTGAAACCATCCTGGGAGAACGGGAAGGACTGAAGGAATTCTACGAGGCATTCAAAGAGCACATCAGGGAATGCAAGAGGATGACCTACGGTCAGTACGCCTTCGTCTTGGACAGGGAGGTTCTTCCGGAGGCGGTTCTATGGTGGCACAACCATCCGAAGTTCAAGGAAACCCACCTCTCAACGGCGGTGGGAACGGATGAAAGACCCCTGAACGGCAAATTCGCGTACAGCCCGTTCCTCAGCGTACAGGTGGAACCCCTGAACATGGACAGGAACTACTGGGTGCTCCTCAAAGCCTACATGCCTGCAGACGACCCGAGCTTTCCGAGCGTGGCCGCGAG
>JAMONK010000169.1 GCA_027065835.1 Thermococcus sp.
GAACGAGAAGCGTGAAAACATGGCTCAGAGTTCAACGCCCTTCACGTGTTCGCTCACGTAGCCCTCAAGAATCTCGATCCTCACGCTCCGGTCCTCGCCGGTCATATCGGCCATAAGCTGAATCCCCCTGGCATAGTCCCAGAGGCGCCTTTTGGCCCCGTCGGTAACGTGTTCGGCCATGATGATTATCTCCCTCTCTTCCGGTCTCTCGCTCACCATCTCGATGACCTTCTTGGCGTCCCCCTCCGTGAAGGTTCCCATCTTCTTGAAGAGCACGGCCACCACCTCCAGCTTTAATTGAATAATAGCATAATTAATTAACTACCTAATTAAATATACCTCATAAGCACTTCAACGGCCTCTTCAAAGATCTCCATGTCCCTTCCATCGAGAACGCTCTCAAGGTAGTGGAGGCTGGCGAGGTTTAGAATTATGTAAGCGGTGTTTCTGTCCAGGCCAAGGTCGTAGGCCTCGTAGTAGACGATCTTCCTGCCAAGGGCCTCGTTGAGCATCTCTACGAAGTACGCGATGTCCTCAACGGTCAGCTCGTCCCATTTGCTCTCCATTTCATCGAAGTACATCTCCAGGGTTCTGAGCGTCTCCAGGTCAACCTTCAGTGTCCCCTCGGCGTAAGGGAACTCGCCAACGCGGAAGACCTTTACCCCCTCGTCGTCCTGAACTCCGATGTAGTCCCACAGGAGAATTCCCTCAATGGGGTTGCGACCGTATTTGCCCGCCAGATAGGAGAAGCGCTCCATAACCTCGTCCATGTTATCGATGAACTCCTCCTCGTCCTGAAATTCTACTATCTTGCTCACGGTTCCAGCCACATCCTGCACCTATCCTGGATAGGGTACGGGGTTATAAAGTGTTTGTTCTTTTGTTCGGCATCCCGCCCTGAGGTGGTATGAAAAAGAGAAATCCTCAATCGATGTGCCTAGCGAGGAACCTGGAGATCCTCATTATCTTCGTGTCAAACCGCACCGGTGTGAGTATCCTGGCATGGAGATACCCCATGAGGATCGAGTTCAGGATGACCAGTGTCACCGCGAGGGGGATGTTTGGGTACCCCCAGTAGAAAAGTGCGGCACCGGAGATCGATGCCGTGGGCATCAGGAAAAGTATCTCCACGACAACCCGGTTCATACGGATTCCTCGTGTCCTAGGTTGGAACTCCTGTATTGTAGCGCTTAAGTTCCCAGCAGGTTCCGCAGGATTTTTATAGTACCGCTCCGAGGGAATAGAGGTGTCGCCATGGTCACGCTCATCATCGCGGAGAAGCCAAACGTTGCCAGAAAGATAGCGTACGCACTCGCTGAGGGAAAACCTCTGAGGAGGAGTATCGGAAAGGCGAACTATTACGAGTTCACCCGTGACGGGAAAAAGGTCGTGGTAGCCCCCGCCGTCGGTCACCTTTTCTCCCTGGCCCCCAAGGTAAAGACTTACGGTTATCCAATATTCGATATAGAGTGGGTCCCCGTTCACGTCGCCGAAAAAGGGAAGGGCTACGCTAAGGACTACATCAACGCCCTGGCCTCCCTGGCGAGGAGGGCGGATGAGTTCATCGTTGCCTGCGACTATGATACCGAGGGGGAGGTGATAGGCTACACTGCCCTGAAGTACGCCTGCGGCGTCGACCCCTCCCAGGCGAAGAGGATGAAATTCTCGGCCCTGACGAAGAAAGACCTTCTCCGCGCGTGGTACAACCTCGAACCCACCATAAATTTCGGGATGGCCGATGCCGGAATAGCACGCCACGTCCTCGACTGGTACTGGGGC
>JAMONK010000170.1 GCA_027065835.1 Thermococcus sp.
TCTATGCGTGTCCGCAGCCGTACTCCCTCATAAGGCCCTCAATCGTTCTCCTGTGGAGCCTCTCCGTCGAGCCAAGGTAGCTGAAAACCGCCCTCATGTAATCATCGGATGCCGCCTCGGTGAGCACCCCATAAACATCCTCCGCCAGCGTTTCCAGCTCAAGAGCAGCCCTGAGGACCTTGAAAACGTCCCCGCCCCCATCAAAATCCTCAGTCAGCGACAGGGAATCCAGGGAAGGCAGCGCCACCTCAAGGAGTTCATCCGTGCCGAACACCCTCTCGTAAAGCGACATGAGCTTTCTGTCATGCCGAGCGGCTTCGAGGGAGAGCAGTCTGAAGACGTCGTATACCGAGTCGTCGAGCCCCAGATCTCTGGCCTTTTGGGCGAGTACGCTGTACAACCGGGCTTTCTTCCTCTCGTTTAAAATCCAGTAGCTTAAGAGCTTCCTCAAATCCAGGCCCTTCAGCCGAACCAGCAGTCCGTCAAGATCCTCCATTCCAATCACCGATGAGTCATAAAGCGTTCTCTTTATCCGTTTTGTGGTATAACCATCTAAGAAAGATGTTCTAAAAGTAAGAAGCCGTTTAGAAGGAGTTCTCGGATACAGGGCTGTTTTTGAATCGGGTTTTATTCCAGGGTTGGCATTGGGATCCCGTGGAACCAGCGCCGCACTACTCCTCAACCCGCTTCTTAACCATCTCCCCCGCCCTCACAACGGCCACTCCCGTCCTCCTGCCCAGAACCTCTATGAGGACATACCACGTGGGAGAACCCAGATTGACGGCCGCCCCGGTTTCCTCCTTTATCCTTGCCCCTAACCTGAGTTCGACGCCCTTACCGGATTTGATTTTATCCCCCCTCTTTTTGCACCTTACGGCGAAGCTCTCGTCGGGTTTTATCCTTTTTCTGGCAATCTCAGCCGCCCTCTCCACAACCTCATTCTCGTCGCTCCGCACAAGTTCATCAAGGGGAACGACCCGGAAGATCGATTGGGTCTCAAAGTCCACGAGCAGCCTCACGGCTTCCTCCTTTGACAGGGGCGTTTCCGCAAGGAGAACCCCCTTCCAATCAGTCCCCCTAACGCGGACCTTCCCAAGCGCCCATTCAAGTTCCAGTATCGCATCGCCTTCGCGCCCCTGGGGGGCGGTGACTAGAAGAACCGTCATCTCTGCTCACCGATGGACAAGTTTTTATATTTCGCATGCTTAAGTTATTCGGTGAGTTAAAATGGAATCCGGTGGCCTTAAGCTTTACCCATACCGGTCATACGAGGTGTATGGTCTTTCTCGAAACCCCTTTGAACAGCTGGCGAGTGAGGGAATAGCCGACGTGGAGAGCATTCATGTTTACCAAGAGGTGGACATGCGCATACAGATGATCATCTCGGAGGTCGTGGGCAACAAGAGTTCGATAGCCTTCAGCATCGTCGGTCCGCTTGGAATGGGGAAGACCCAGAGGCTGAAGACTATAATGAGAGCCATTGAGGAGCAGAGGGGAAAGGCGATATACGTCAAGGTTGACACCAACGACATCCTGAAGCTTACGAGGGACGTGTTCTACGCCCTCAAACCGCCCAGGAGCCGGACCAACATCTTCCTTGAGAACCTGTCCAGGAAGCTGGGGTTCATCGACCGTCTGGAGAAGATGCTGTCCTCCACTGGGGAGTACAAGAGCAGGGATATAGCCGAGCTTTTAACCGAGCAGATGGGGAAGTACCCGTACTGTGCCCTGCTCCTCGACGAGCTTGAGAACATGGGGAGCGCCGGCGAGCAGGAGAAGATCCAGTTCTTCGAGATGCTCAGGCACTTCATAAGCAACATGCCGAAGGGGTGCGTTGTGGCCTTCGCCTGCGTCCCCGAGGCCTACGAGGAGTACACCAGGATATTTCCAGCGTTCTTTATGCGCCTGCATTACGAGTTCAAGCTGAGGCCCATGAGTCTGGACGAAGCCTACGAGCTCGTCAAGAAGAGGCTCAACCACGTCAGGGTAAGGGACACCGACGACCCGCTCTACCCGTTCACCGAGGAGGCGATAAAGCTTATCCATCAGCTCGGAAAGGGTAATCCAAGGCAGATCCTTCGCCTTCTCCACTACGTGCTGAGCGAAGCCGCGAAGCACAAGTTCGATCCGATAGACGACTACGTTGTGACGACGATCCTTGAGGAGCCCAAGAGTCTCGAGGAGTACCTCACGAGGATCCCGAAGGACTACAAGGACCTGATCGAGGCCGTGGTCTTCGAGTTCAACGGGGGACCTGTGAGCTACATCCAGGTCGCAAAGACCGTCAGGAGGCCCGGAATGCAGGTCTATGACCAGCTCAACGAGCTCTTGAGGCTTGGCTTCCTGGTCGGTGACCCGAAGGGCAACTACAAGGTTCCAGATTACGTGAGGAAGTTCCTGGAGGAAAAAGAGGCCGAAAAGGAAGAAGAGTAAAACGGAAACGGCAGGGATCGTCATGCCGAACTACGAAGCACACGTCCTCAGTGGGATAGTGACGTATCCCCTGGCGGTGCTGGTGGCCGCTCTAATCAAAACCTACATGGGAGCACCGCTGGAGCTGACGACCATCGCCACGGTGCTGGGCTACGGCTTCTACGTCCTGGGGGCGGACCTCCCCGACCTGGATCACCCAAACGCTCTGATACATCGCGGAACGAAGCCCATAGTGGCGGTGCTCGCCGGGGGAGCCGCATACGTGAACGTTTTACCGGAGATAAACGTCGGCGCCCCGTGGGTCAACGTGACGGTGGCGTGGACGGTGAGCGCACTCATAGGCCTCGGCGCGTGGGTGGGGTTCACGGCGGTAATGCCAAAGCACCGCGGAATCGTGCACAGCATCCTGTTCGCGGGCGTGTACGGACTGACGGCCTTCGGGATAGGAAGCTACGGCCTGAACATGAGCAGCGGGGAGAGCCTGTTCCTGGGACTGGCCGCGTTCCTTGGGTACACACTCCACCTAATACTGGACAGGAGCCTTAAACTCGTCTAACCGGTTCACCTCAGTTGTGACGATATACTCAAAAATGGCCCATAATGCTTTTAAGCAGACGGGATTAGGGAAAGGCGGAGGTGAGACGATGTTCAGTCTGACGTCCCTTTCAAAGGCATCGGGCGACGAGAACAGGATCTGGGATGTGCTCATAATAGGTGCGGGACCGGCGGGATACACGGCGGCGATATATTCAGCCCGCTACGGCCTCGACGCCATCATCATAAGCAAGGATCTTGGAGGCAACGTGGCCCTCACGGACCTTATAGAGAACTACCCAGGATTCCCGGAGGGGGTAAGCGGTCAGGAGCTGGCTGGGAGGATGTACGATCAGGTGAAGGGACTGGGCGTCAACGTGGTCTTCGACGAGGTCGTGAAGGTTGACGTGAGCGAGTGCGCGTACTACGAGGGACCGTGCAAGTTTGAGGTTAAGACCGCGAACGGGGCCGTTTACAAAGCCAAGACCGTCATAGTGGCCGTAGGAGCCGCCCCGAGGAAGCTCCGCGTTCCAGGTGAGGAGAAGTTCTACGGGAGGGGGGTCTCGTACTGCGCCACGTGCGACGGCCCGCTGTTCAAGGGCAAGAAGGTCATCGTGGTCGGGGGAGGCAACACCGCCCTTCAGGAGGCCCTCTACCTCAAAAGCATAGGCGTCGATGTCACGCTCGTCCACAGACGGAAGGAGTTCAGGGCGGACAGGATACTCCAAGACAGATTCAAAGAAAGCGGCATCCCGGCGATACTGGACACGGTGGTCACGGAGATAGTAGGGGAGGACAAGGTTGAGGCCGTTAAGCTCAGGAACGTCAAGACCGGCGAGGAACACGAGATGCAGGTGAACGGGGTCTTCGTGTTTATAGGCTACGAACCGAAGACGGACTTCGTCAAGCACCTCGGTGTAACCAACGAGGCTGGCTACATACCGGTGGATATGTACATGCGCACAAAGGTCAGGGGGCTCTTCGCCGCCGGGGATATAACCAACGTCTTTAAGCAGATCGCAGTGGCGGTCGGTCAGGGGGCCATAGCCGCGGCCGCGGCGAAGGAACTGCTCGATGAGTGGAAAGAAAGGAACGGGGAGTGAGCTTTTCTTTCCCCAGCATTCTCTTTAATCCCACCCGGGTCGATCAGCCCGTTGTTTTGGGGCTCAAGCATCGCGCCCTGCGTTGATTGCGGAACGACACCCGTCCCAGGGTATCGACTCAACAATTCGTACTTCTCCAGGCATCATCGAAAATTCTTCGGTCAAAAATGTTCATTGATGAACACAGGCTTATAAAGGTGAACCCCCAATCTGGGGCGGTGATGCACATGGTGGTTAGACCTAACGTTAAAGAACTTCCCGGACCGAAGGCCAAGGACGTTATAGGCAGAAACTTCGAATACCTCGCGACGACAACGCAGGACCCCGAGAACCTCCCGATAGTCATAGACCACGGTGAGGGCATAAGGGTCTACGACGTCGATGGGAACGTCTTCTACGACTTCGCAAGCGGCGTTGGCGTCATAAACGTCGGCCACGCCCACCCAAAGGTTGTCGAGGCCATAAAGAGGCAGACCGAAAGGTTCACACACTACTCACTCACGGATTTCTTCTACGAGAACGCCGTCGTTCTGGCCGAGAAGCTCATAGAACTCGCCCCGGGAGCCTTTGAGAAGAAGGTTGTTTACGGAAACAGCGGTGCCGAGGCCAACGAGGCCGCTATGAAGCTCGTCAAGTACGGAACCGGAAGGAAACAGTTCTTGGCGTTTTACCACGCGTTCCACGGAAGGACCCAGGCCGTTCTGAGCCTTACCGCCAGCAAGTGGGTCCAGCAGGACGGCTTCTTCCCGACCATGCCGGGCGTTACCCACATCCCGTACCCGAACCCCTACAGGAACCTCTGGGGCATCGACGGCTACGATGAGCCCGATGAGCTGATAAACCGGGTTCTCGACTTCATCGAGGAGTACGCATTCAAACACGTCCCGCCCCACGAGGTCGGTGCGATATTCTTCGAGCCGATACAGGGTGAGGGTGGCTACGTCGTCCCGCCGAAGAACTTCTTCAGGGAGCTCAAGAAGTTCGCCGACGAGTACGGGATACTCCTGGCGGACGACGAGGTCCAGATGGGCATAGGAAGAACCGGAAGGTTCTGGGCCATCGAACACTTTGGAGTAGCCCCCGACCTCATCCAGTTCGGCAAGGCCATAGGCGGCGGCCTTCCGCTCGCCGGCGTCGTCCACAGGAAGGAGATAAGTTTCGACAAGCCGGGCAGGCACGCGACAACCTTCGGAGGCAACCCCGTCGCGATAGCGGCCGGAATAGAGGTCGTTGAGATAGTCAAGGAGCTCCTCCCGCACGTCCAGGAAGTCGGCGACCACCTGCACAGGTACCTTGAGGAGTTCAAGGAGCGGTACGAGGTCATCGGCGACGCTAGGGGTCTCGGTCTCGCTCAGGCAGTTGAGTTCGTCAAGGACAAGGAGAGCAAGGAGAAGAACCCTGAGGTCAGGAACAGGGTTGTCAAAGAGGCCGCTAAGCGCGGACTCGTCCTCCTCGGCTGTGGAGACAACTCACTCCGCTTCATACCGCCGCTGGTCGTCACGAAGGAGGAGATAGACGTCGCGATGGAGATCTTCGAGGAGGCCCTCAAGGCCGCCCTCGGGTGATTTCCGTTCTCTTTTCTTCTCACTATTATGGCACTTTCCTGGACGTTCCAGTCAAGTTTTTAAAGTTGTAACTTGAAATTCCGACGGTGATCGAGAATGGACCTGACAGAGATCCTCAAACCTTACGGGAGGTACATCATCACCTCCGCCGTGGTCGTGTTCATGGCCTACGTATGGGTCAAGCGGGATAAGTTCAGGAGCGCCAACGTAATGGCGATATCGGCGATAATGGCAGCGTTGGTGGCCGTGGCAACGAACTTCATCAAGGTGCCCACACCCGCCACTGGCGGTTACATAAACATCGGGGACACCATGGTGATGTTCGCCGCAATGGTCTTCGGACCGGTCGTCGGGGTGTTCGCCGGCGGCGTCGGATCAGCACTGGGCGACATAATAGGGGGATACGCGGGCTGGGCCCCGATAACGCTTATCGTTAAGGGCCTGGAGGGTCTGGCGGTCGGCTACATCGCGAAGAGGTCGGACAACGTTGGAATGCTGGTCGTCGGTGGCACAATAGGGGGAATCATAATGGTGTCCGGCTACTTCCTCTTCGAGGCGTACATGTTCGGGGTGCCCGCCGCGGCGACCGAGGTTCCGGGGAACACAGTCCAGGCGATCACCGGGATACTGGTGGGAACCGGCCTCGCACAGGTCATAAAAAAGAGGTATCCGGAGGTCGAAGACCTCATATGAGACCTAAACGTCCAGTTCGTGGATCTCCTTCCACATTTCACTTTCCCTTATGAGCGGCTCGATCGACACCCTTCTTGACGCCCGCTTCATCTGCCCAAGGTAGGCCGAGTCCGCCACGACGGCGTCGTACCCAAGCTCCTCTATCCTGTATATCTTCAGCGAGCACTCGGCAAGTGCATCCTTCGCGTACTGAATAAAACCCGGGCCCGCCAGCAGTATGTCCGGCTTTAGGCCCTCCCCCTCAAAATCGGAGATAACCGCCTGGAGAAGCTCTTTAACCTCCCTCATTTTCGAGCACCTTGGACTATTTTTACCCCGCTCGAGGCCCCTATTCTCGTGGCCCCAGCCTCTATCATAGCAATCGCCTGCTCGTAGGTCCTTATTCCGCCGGCGGCCTTGACGCCCATCTCCGGGCCGACCACCTTTCTCATCAGCCTGACGTCTTCAACGGTTGCACCGCCGGTTCCGAAGCCGGTCGATGTCTTCACGAAGTCGGCCCCGGCCTCTTTGACGAGCTCGCAGGCCTTGACCTTCTCCTCCTCCGTCAGGTAGCAGGTCTCTATGATGACCTTGACCTTTGCCCCTTTCTCGTGGGCGGCCCTGACAACCTCGGCTATATCGTTCCTCACGTACTCGTAGTCCCCGTCCTTAAGGGCGCCTATGTTGATGACCATGTCCAGCTCATCGGCCCCATCTTCCAGCGCTTTCTTTGCCTCGAATACCTTAACCTCGGTCGGGGTTGCGCCCAGCGGAAAACCTATGACGCTCGCCACCCTAACGCTGGCCCCCTTCCCCTTCAGGTAGTCCTTGGCCAGCTTAACCCGATAGGGGTTGACGCACACCGCGTAGAAGCCGTACTGGATGGCCTCATCGCAGAGCCTGGTGATGTCCTCCCTCGTTGCATAGGGTTTCAGATTGGTGTGATCGATGTACCCGGCAACATCGATATCGTCCTTCATCACAACTCACCGAAGGATGTTGCATCCCCGGATATTTTAGTGTTTCCCTCCAAGAATGGGGGTACATTAGGAAAATTTGAGGGGTTACCCCCCACGCCGCTGGGCATCAGGAAACGAACTCAGACCCAACAGGGCACGGGCCAACCTCTCCGAAACCTCATCGTCTCCCAGAACGGGCCGCTCCTTCCCTTCAGCGATCCGCTCCAGGAGGGCCACCGCGTTGTCCCAGTTCTCCTCCAGGGTTCGTCCCCGGGGGATAGGGTTCCTGAGAACGTGCCATCTACCTGTTAGGTCGTCGTAAACGGCTATCCTTGGGATGTACTCCAGATCCATGAAGGTGTTGTCCAGCGTGAGCTCCACGCGGAACCCGCCGACCTCGATGAAGCCGTCCTCCCGAAGCCGTTTCTTCCACTCCATGATCGGGGGTACGCGGGGGTGCTTAAAAGCCCACCGCCGCGGCGGGTGAAAAGCGGAACGAACAACCGAACCTAAAACCTTTATATGCCCGGGGCCGAATATCACCCGAGGTGGTTGAGATGGAGAATCCGTTTGAGATAACAGGAGTCCTTGCAAGGGAGATACTCGACAGCAGGGGAAACCCAACGGTTGAGGTCGAAGTTTACACCCCCGTGAGCATGGGGCGGGCCGCCGTGCCGAGCGGCGCCTCGACTGGCACTCACGAGGCCCTGGAGCTCCGCGACGGCGGGAAGCGGTTCCACGGAAAGGGCGTCAGAAGGGCCGTTGAGAACGTCAACAAGATAATCGCCCCCGAGATAACGGGGATGGACGTCACCTGGCAGAGGGACATTGACACCCTCATGATCGAGCTCGACGGCACCGAGAACAAGAGCAACCTCGGTGCGAACGCCATCCTCGGCGTTTCTCTGGCCGTTGCGAAGGCGGCCGCCAACGCCCTCGGACTGCCGCTCTACCAGTACATAGGGGGAACAAACGCCTACGTCATGCCGGTTCCGATGAGCAACGTCATCAACGGCGGCGTTCACGCGGGCAACGAGCTCGACTTCCAGGAGTTCATGATAATGCCCGTTGGAGCGGACTCCTTCAGGGAGGGCATCAGATGGGTCTCCGAGACCTACCACGTTCTCAAAGGCGTCATCGCCGAGAAGTACGGAAAGGACGCCGTGAACGTTGGCGACGAGGGCGGCTTCGCACCGCCGCTGAAGGAGCCCCACGAACCATTTGAACTCCTGATAAAGGCCATAGAAGAGGCCGGATACAAGCCGGGCGAGGAGATAGCATTCGCCATGGACCCGGCTTCAAGCGAGTTCTTCCACGCGGACATCGGAAAGTACGTCGTCAACGGCAAGGAGTACACCAACGGTGAGCTCCTCGAGCTCTACAGAGAGCTGATATCAACGTACCCGATAGTCTCCCTCGAGGATCCATTCCACGAGGAGGACTGGGAGGGC
>JAMONK010000171.1 GCA_027065835.1 Thermococcus sp.
TTTAAGGCTCAGGGTGAACGACCCGCGGCAGGAACTTCCAGTGATAATAGAAGCCCTCGTAAAAGCAGGGAGCAGGATTAAGCTCCTTAGGGTTGAGGAACCGACACTTGAAGATGTCTTCGTGAAACTGACCGGGAGGGAATTGGAATGAAAACCAGGGCCATCAAAGGGATCCTCTGGAAGGATCTGAAGGAGATAAGCAGGGAGAAAATGACGGTCTTCTGGCTCCTCGTCTTCCCGATGATGTGGCTCCTCATCATGGGCGGGATCTGGGGACACACAAGCCCACCGGTGACGATCAAGGCCGGGGTCGTTCCGCAGGATGAGGGAGCACTGGGTGTTGTGGCGTACATGTCCAACATGACCCTCAACGGGAGACACCTCTTCAAAGTCACCACATTCGACGACGGGGATAAAGCCATCAAAACCCTCAAATCCGGAGGGCTCGACGCGGTGATAATCTTTCCCCGGGGGTTCGGGAGGAACCTAACGGCGGGCCTATCGACGAAGGTCATAGTTTACTACGACAGGAGCGACCCGCAGGAGTACCAAATTGCCAGGGGCGCCGTTGAGGGATTTTTCTCAGGTTTCTCCAGGGAGGTGGGGGGTGAACGGATGAAGGCCCTCACGGGAACCCTGAAGGACATCCTCCCGGAGAACGTCTCCATGAGAATTGTACCCCTTGTCGAGGGGACTGCGAAGCCGGTGTCGGTCGAGGAGAAAACCGTGAGCGGGGAGAAGGCCAAGCCGGTTCTCTTCTTCCTTGCAAGCGTCATGGGGATACAGTTCCTCTTCGCGACGATGAGTCTCATAGGAAACGGTACGCTGAGGGAAGTCGAGAAGGGGACTCTAAGGAGAATAGCGGCATCACCCGCGACGGCCTGGGATTTCCTCCTCGGGAAGTTCCTCTCGACAACGGTTGTAATCTTCGGGAGCATAATCTGCCTTATAATCCTCTCCAGATTGGTTTTTGGAGCCACAATCTGGCCAAGTCCCCTCGGCTGGGCCTTCTTGCTCACGGCCGGCTTCTTCTCGATGGGACTTGGACTGGCCATAGCCATGGCAACGAGGAGCATAAGAACCACGAGCGCGGCCATAAACCTAATCTCCTGGCCCCTGATGTTCCTGGCCGGGATAGTCGTTCCACCGAGCACGCTTCCCAACTGGGCGGGGCCCTTCGTAAACTACTTCCCGGTCGGGAGGGCCCTTAAAGACTTTCGCCTGCTCGAGATCTACCACGTCTCCCCATCGAGCGTTGCCGGAGATTTGATATCCCTCGCGGGGACGAGCCTGGCGGTTATCCTCGTGGCGATAGCGGTCTACGGATGGACGGTCAAGCGGCTCGAATGAGCCTCTTCTTCTTTTACAAACACCAAAAAGTCCCTCAGGAACAGCATCCCCGCCCCGCTGTTAACCGCCTTTGGGTGCACTGAGAGGTAGAAAGTACCCCTCGTGTTTTTGAAGTCCCGTTCGGCCCTCCACAGCTCCACGGGAAGCTTCCAGTAAGGAAGGTACCAAGTGTACTCATGGTTTGAAATCGTGTACTCCGTGCCGTTCGGCAGGTAAACCCTGGTCCCGTTGATAACAGTGAGGTTACTGGCAAGGAGAACACCCAGTGCCCCCCTGGAGATTGCGTACCTGGGCGGTATGAAAAGCTCGGGACGACTCAGGTTCGCCGAGGCCATCAGCCCAAGGGCCATTTCAAGCCTGTACTCGGCCTCGCCAGGGCTACAGTAGAACTCTCTACCTGTGTGGGTGTAAGCATGGAG
>JAMONK010000172.1 GCA_027065835.1 Thermococcus sp.
TGAGAGGAGGGGATAAAAGCCGGCTATCGCTTCAAGAAGGACGGACTTTCCAGCTCCTGTCGGCCCGATGACGGTGAGGTAATCGTTCTCCTCGACCGAGAGCGAGACGTCCCTGAGGTGGAAGTCCCCGAGGTCTATGCTCAGGTTCTCAACCTCTAACAGGACCATGATCTCCACCCTCCAGCCGCTCGAAGAGGAGTATCGCGAGGAACGAGACGACGACAAGGACGATTCCGCTCGTTATTGCCATGCCGATGTTGCCGTAGGAGATGTTCAGGTAGAGCGTCACCGGCAGTATCTCGGTGTTCATGTAGCTCCCACCCGCCAGGATGAGCACGGCACCGAAGGCACCCATCGCGCGCGCGAACGAGATTATAGTCGAAGCGAAGAGGCCGTTCTTGGCCATCGGGAGCGTCACCTTCCGGAAGGTCTCGAACTCAGAGTAACCTAAGCTCCTCGCGACGAGCTCGTAGCGCGGGCTTACCCCCTCAAACGTCGTGTAGATGACCCTGACGGCGTAGGGCAGTGCAGTGAAGAACTGGGCCACGACAATGCCGAGCTTCGTGAAGACCACCTTTATCCCGAGGGATGAGAACGCCTCGCCGACCGCAGTCCTGCCGAAGAGGAGGAGTAGTGCCAGGCCGAGGACGAGCTCCGGGAAGGCCATCGGCAGGTCGAGAACCGACTTGACCGCGCTCTTCCCTGGAAAGTCGAAGCGCGAGAGGGCGTAGCCTATAGGTATCCCCACTAGGATGACGAGAATTGTTGAGATTGAGGCCGTTATGAGCGAGAGCTTGAGCGAGTAGACCATCTCCTCCGACTTCAGCGCCTCAAGGATTCCATGGGGCCTCGGCACGAAGAAGAGCGTCGCTATAGCCACGAAAAGGAAGAACGTAAAGAGGAAGGCGACCGCAATCGTGACTCTCCTGAAGCTCAGCCATTCCATGGCCTGAACCCCCACTTCTCCCAGATTTCGGTGTGGTTTGCTATGAACTCGTTGAAGGCCTTCGCAACCGCGAGGTGGCCGTCCTTTTCGGCACAGGTCGTCACGGCGGTTGGGATGGTTTTAATCGGGTTCTGCTCGCGCGGTATCTGAACCACCTCGATTTTGCCCTTTGACTGGGCCCACGTCACCATATCCTCCCAGATTATCGCCGCGTCCGCCTGTCCGGTGGCGATGTAGATTAGGAGCTGGTTAACCGTCGGGGTAAAGACCACCACGTTTTTACTCACGTTCTCCCAGAGGCCGTTCTTTTCGAGGATTTTCCTGGCGACCTTGCCGATGGCGCAGGCCTTAGGGTCGCCGAGAACGACCCTGACACCGGGCTTCGCGAGGTCCTTGAGGGAGTGAATTCCCTTTGGATTGCCCTTCGGAACCGCTATGACCGGGACGTGCTCCGTAACGTTGATGACGGTGTCGTTGAGGATGTACCCTTTCTTCATAGCCTGCTCCGTGTAGTACCAGGCCCCGGGGATGAAGACGTCGCAGCCGCAGGTCGTCTGCAGGACGCCAAAGATTTCGCTGCTCCCGCCGTAGTGCACCTCGACCTTCGCGCCGGTCTCGTTCTCGAAGAGGCTTATCAGCTCGTTCATCGGTTTCATCAGGCCGGCACCTGAGCAGACGACAACGGTTTGACCCGAGAATGGTTTTTCGCTCCCGTGGTGACTTCCTGAGGCTATGCACCCGGCTCCTACAATAGCCCCTACGAGCAACAAAACCAGAACAATACCTGTAACGCCTTTCATTAGACCACCCGAAAAGAGGTTCGGGATTCGAATTTAAACATTTGCGTAAATAGAATGGTTTAAAATAAAATATTTTTATTTAACAAACGCTACGTACTTTTGGGTAAAGAGGTTGCTCATCGGCTACAGAGGGGTTCTCTGAATATAGTGGATTAAAAGGCCTCGGAGAGGTTTCGTGTGCTATCTCTATCCATTGTGCCAAAGGGAAAACATCATCAGCGAAAGCTTTAAGCCAACTTTTTGTTAAGATGTTTGTCTGAACATTCAGGGAGATGCCGAAAATGGTGAAGATTGGGATTATAATTTGCGACCGCTACCGCACCTGCGCGGGCGGCAAGTGCTTCAGGGCGCTGAGGGAGCGCGAGGGAGCCTTTAGCATATACAAGGGCCAGGAGGTTGAGGTTGTCGGATACACCACCTGCGGAGGCTGCCCCGGAGGGAACATTGAATACGCTCCGGCGGAGATGAAGAAGAACGGTGCTGAGGTGATCCACCTCGCAACGGGCTTTCTGGTGGGCTATCCCCCCTGTCCCTGGATAGATCACTTCAAGCGCTTCATCGAGGAGAAATACGGCCTCAAGGTCGTCCTTGGAACCCATCCCATTCCGCAGAAATACTACACGACCCACAAAGCTCTGGGCACGTGGGACTCGCCCGATTGGGAAGAAAAACTGAAGTACGTCATCTGCGATGAGGCCACCAGGAGGAGATACGACTGAAAAGGCGGATGCCCTGATTGTACCTCTCCGATCATGGCACCTCCACCACGTACTTCCTGTTCCCGTCCTCAAAACCCTTGAATGAGCCGAGCTTGAGGCCGAGCAAGGCCCTCTCGATATCGACAACCTTCATCGCGGCGAGGTGTGTAACGCGCGTCCCCTCCAGAAACTCCGGGAGAAGTTGCCCCGTGGGACCTGTCAAGATGAAGAGCTTTGCCCTTTTAGCCCTGTCGATGAGCATATCGACCGTTCCGTTTACCAGGCAGCTCGCACTCGCTATCACGGCGTCCATCCCGGGCAGTAGGTGGTACTCCAGGGCATCGCTGTAGGTCTCCTTATCCCAGAGCCTGGCGTTCCGTTCGAAGACGAAAACGTTGAAGCCCCTCCCGCGCAGGGCCTCGGCCAGCGGCGGCATGTTGCCTATTAAGGCCACTTCTCCCGTGTTCTCGGGCAGGAGCTCAAGAACGTCAACCCACTGGGCGTTGTCCAGGTCTATGTGGTACTGAGAGACCGCGTTTATGGCGGCTAGACCAAGGGTCCTCTCTATCACGTTCAGACTGTCGGCCCGCTCTATGAACCCCTCAACCGAGGGCTCGCTTATCGAATTCCTGTAGCGCTGAACTTCCTCCGGCAGGGTCATCGCAACCCCCAGCGCTTTACCTCTATGTCCCCTCACGAGAACCCACGTGTACGGCAGGGCGAAGCCGAAATCCACGAGTTCCATGCCATCGGCAAGCTCTAGGGCTTTCCTTTTGATGCGGTCCAGGAGCAAACCCACCACCCCTCTATGTTCCGCCGTCCGGTATATGAAGGTTGCCTCAAAAGGCTTATACGTATTTAGGCTTACCTAATTCCGGTGGTGGTATGATAGCATTCGGACCCGTACCTTCGAGGCGGCTTGGCCGCAGTCTCGGGGTGAACAACATCCCCGACAAAATCTGCACCTACGCCTGTGTTTACTGCCAGATAGGGAAGACCCTGAGGATGGAAATCGAAAGGAGGCCGTTCTACAGGCCGGAGCTGATCTTCAGGGAAGTCTCGGAGAAAGTTGAGGAAGCAACCGGGCGCGGCGAGGGGATAGACTACATCACGTTTGTACCGGACGGCGAGCCGACACTCGATGCTAACCTCGGAAGGGAGATAGACCTCCTTGGACAGCTTGGAATAAAGCTCGCCACCCTCACGAACGCTTCTTTAATCTGGCGTGAAGACGTGAGGGAAGACCTCCTCAAGCTGGACCTCGTCTCACTGAAGTTGGACGCCGTCAGCGAGGCGCTGTGGAAAAAGGTCGACAGGCCACATAAGAGTTTGAGCCTTGAGAAAATCCTCGATGGGATGCTCGACTTCGGAAGGGAGTTCAATGGAAAGCTCGTCACGGAGACGATGCTCATAGATGATGTGGACTATGGTGGTGAGTTTGAGCGGATAGCCGATTTTTTAAAGGAGCTGAAGCCGGATAAAGCCTACATAGCCGTTCCCACAAGACCACCGGCTGAGCGTTGGGTGAAACCTGCCGTGGAGGAGACCGTAAACCATGCCTTTCAGACCTTTGCGGAGTCCCTGGGTGAGGAGCACGTTGAGTACCTGATAGGCTACGAGGGCAACGCCTTTGCCTACACTGGGAACGTCGAGGAAGACCTGCTCAGCATCACGGCCGTTCACCCTATGCGTGAGGAAGCGGTTAGGGAGTTCCTGCGAAAGGCGAACGCGGACTGGGATGTGGTTGAGGGGCTTCTGGCCCGGGGCAGACTCATAGAACTTGAGTACGGCGGCAGAAGGTTCTACATGAGGAAGTTGAAGAGCAGGGAATGAACGGGATTATGCACAAAATTTAAAAGGAATTAGGTTGCCCTAACCCCGGAGGTGAGAGTTTGCAGATAGCGGTGAGCGGTGGAAAGGGAGGAACCGGAAAATCAACCGTCGCGATCAACCTGGCAGTAGCCCTTAATAACCTTGGAATCGACCTGACGTTCGCTGACCTGGACGTTGAAGCACCGAACGACCACCTGCTCCTCGGCGTTGAACTCGGAAGTGAGGAACCGGTTATGCAGTTCATGCCGAAGTTCGACTACTCGAAGTGCACCAAGTGCAGGAAGTGCGCCGAGGTCTGCGAGGAGCACGCGATAATAACGCTGAAGGACGGGACGCCATTCCTCATGCCGAACCTCTGTTCGGGCTGCCGTGCCTGTGAGATAGTCTGTCCCGTTCCGGGGGCCATTCAGGAGGCTTTCCGCGTCATAGGGCATACATACGTGACGGAGACGCCCTACGGTTTTACCCTCGTCACCGGGAAGCTCAAGGAGGGTGAGGAGAGATCGATGCCGCTCGTCGTTGCGGCCAAGAGAAAGGCACAGGAGCTTCAGGAAGGGATTCTGTTTGTAGATACAGCCGCCGGAACAGGGAACACGGTTTCTAAGGCAGTAGAGTTCTCGAATCTCCTCATAGCCGTTACCGAACCCACGCCCCTTGGAATCCACGACACGGAACTCATCCTTGAGCTCGGGAATCTTATGGAGATGCCCACCTGGGTGGTCATCAACCGCTCGGACCTCGGTGAGAAGGAGAGGGTCTATGAGCTCGCGGATAAGTACGGGGCGGAGGTTGTTGCGGAGATCCCGTACAGCGAGAACATCGTGAGGAGCTACGTGGAGGGGAAGCCAGTGGTCCTGACGGAGTACCCCGAAGCCCGAATATTCAAGGGGCTTGCTAAAAAGGTTCTTGAATTCCTTGGGGGTGGTGAGTGATGCAGCTGGCGATTGCAAGCGGCAAGGGCGGCGTCGGAAAGAGTACTGTGACTGCCTCGCTCCTCTACTTCTTGAAAGATGAGTACGGGTTGATAGCCGTCGATGCCGATGCCGAGGCCCCGAACCTTGGCCTTCTCCTCGGTGTTGATGACTGGGAGGAGGAAAGGGACCACATAGGTGCCAAGGTTGCGAGGATAGAGACAGGGAGCTGCATAAAATGTGGCATCTGCATGGAGAGGTGTCCATACGGCTGTATCTACATCGATAGGGAAGGCAACTACGTTGTGAACGAGCTCACCTGTGAGGGCTGCAACGTCTGCGGTCTTGTCTGTCCCGTCACCGGTACGATAACCCTGGAGGAAGTCCGCTCCGGTGTTGTGCGGAAGGCCACGACCAGGTACGGTTTTCCGATAATCTCCGCACAGCTGGACGTCGGAAGGCCCGAGAGCGGCAAGCTCGTCACCGAGGAGAAGGAGTGGGCAAAGAGGGTCATGGAAGAGCTGAATCTGGAACATATGATCGTTGACAGTGCGGCAGGGATAGGCTGTCAGGTTATAGCCAGCCTGGGGGGCGCTGATGCGGCGATACTGATCGCTGAACCCACACCAGCGTCACTCTCTGATGTTCAGAGGGCCTACAGGGTCGTCCAGCACTTCAGGGAGCCGGCTTACCTCATCGTCAATAAGGCGGACATCAACCCGGGGTTTACGGGCCTGGTTGACTGGGCGGAGAGGGAGGGCATCCCGATCCTTGGGGAGGTTCCTTACGACGGGGCCATTCCACGGAGCATGAGCCTGCTTAAGCCGATCGTTGAGGCTTTCCCGGAGTCTGATGCATCGAAAGCGCTCAAAGAAATCGCCGAAAGAATAAAAGAGGAAATCCTTGGATAGCTCCTCCGTCATCATCTCCCTTTTTCTAAACCCAAACCTTAAAAGCCTCCCCTCCAACGTATGCCGGTGGTGTGAAAATGGCCGAGAGAAACGAACAGCTTGAGAGGCTCGCTTACGAGTACCAGCTCCTCCAGGCCCAGGCGCAGCTCCTGGCCCAGAACCTTGACCTGCTCACGATGGGCAGAAACGAGTTCCAGGCTGTGAAGGAGACCCTTGAGGGGCTCAAAAAGACGGAGGATGAACGGCCAGAGATCCTCGTCCCCATAGGTGCAGGTTCATTCCTGCGGGGGGTGCTGATAGACAAGAACAACGCGATAGTCAGCGTTGGAGCCGGCTACGCCATAGAGAAGAGCCTCGACGATGCGGTAGAATACCTCGAGGCGAGGATAAAAGAGTACGACGATGCCATCGCCAAAACACAGGAAGGACTGAAGAACTTGGAAGGCCGGCTTCAGGAGCTTGCCCAGAGGGCTCAGCAGCTGCAGCAGGGCTGAGGTGGGCCCTCTCTATTTTCGTTCCTCCCCTTCGGTTTTTGAGTACCACTCCACTGTTTTCTTGAGGCCTTCCTCAAGACTCCACTCCGGTTCGAATCCCAGCCTTTTTATCTCGCCGATATCGGCGAGGCTGTGCCTTATATCCCCGGGTCTCGGCTTGTCGAAGACTATCGGTGAGTTCGCGCCCACGATTTCGATAACTTTCCTGGCCAGCTCCAGCACCGTTGTCTGCCGTCCGCTGGCAACGTTAAAGACCCTTCCGTTCGCTCTCCTGCTCTCAGCAGCGAGTATGTTCGCCCTAACGACGTCCTTCACGTAGATGAAGTCCCTCGTCTGCTTGCCGTCCCCGAAGATGACGAGCGGCTCGTTCTTCAGGGCGCGGTTGATGAAGATGCTTATAACGCCGGCGTATTGGTTAAGGCCCTGCCTCGGCCCGAAGACGTTGAAGTAGCGAAGGGCAACGATGGGGAGGCCGTAGAGCTCGTGGTAAACCCTCAGGTACTCCTCGGCTGTCGCTTTTGTAACTCCGTAGGGGGAGAGCGGTCTTGGTCTCTCGGTTTCTCTCAACGGAAGGTTGGGGTTGTCACCGTAAACGGCTGCCGAAGAAGCGAAGATAAGCTTTCCATGCCCCTCAAGAAGGGCCTTCAAAATGTTGAGCGTTCCAAGGACGTTGACCCCCTCCGTGAAGACAGGGTCTCGAATGCTCTCCACGACGCTGACCTGGGCCGCCTCGTGGAAGACGTAGTCGGCGTTGCCTATCAGCTCGGTTATAGACCCGTAGTTCCGTATGTCTGCCTTTACGAGCTTCGCTCCCGGTGGAACGTTCTCCTCCTTTCCGGTGTAGAGGTTGTCTATTATCACAACATCGTTGTCCTTGACAAGCTCCCAGGCGATGTGGGAGCCTATGAAACCAGCTCCCCCTGTCACTACCACCAGCTTGTTCCTCATCTTCACTCCTCCACCTTTGGTTTTTGTCAGGAGTTTTAACCTTTTGGAACGTCCCCGTGAAAGGTTTGCCGTTCACATGTTGATTTCGAAATTGTTATAAGGCTCTTCTTAACTTAAATATGGGTAAGGAGCCATGCCGAGCTACATCGTTGTTGGCGGTCAATGGGGTGATGAGGGCAAGGGTTCCGTTATCGCCTACCTTGCCCTGAAGGACGGGCCCGAGATCATAGCCCGCGGCGGCGTTGGAACGAACGCGGGTCACAGCGTTTTTATCAACGGTAAGAAGTACGCGGTCAGGCAGCTTCCGACTGCCTTCATCCAGAGAAAGGCCAGGCTTCTTGTGGGTGCGGGCGTTCTGGTTGATCCGGGGGTGTTCTTCCACGAGCTCCAGCACCTCAAGGACTTCAACGTCGCCGAGAGGGTTGGCATCGACTACCGCTGTTCCATAATCGAGGAAGAGCATAAGAAGCTCGACAGAAGCAACAGCCACCTCCACGAGGAAATAGGAACCACCGGAAGCGGCTGCGGACCAGCTAATGCTGACAGGGTCATGAGGCGGGCGAGGCTTGCAAAGGACGTCCCAGAGCTTGAGCCCTACCTGACGGATGTGGCTCAGGAGGTCAACGACGCCCTGGACGAAGGGAAGCTCGTACTCGTCGAGGGGACGCAGGGCTTCGGCCTGAGCCTCTACTACGGAACCTACCCCTACGTGACCTCGAAGGACACGACCGCTTCGGCCATAGCGAGCGACGTGGGAATAGGCCCGACGAGGGTTGACGACGTCATAGTCGTCTTCAAGAGCTTCCCGACGAGAGTTGGGGAGGGGCCGTTCCCGACGGAGATGAGCCAGGAGGAGGCGGAGAAGCTGGGCCTCGTGGAGTACGGGACGGTGACCGGAAGGAGAAGGAGGGTTGGCTGGTTCGACTTCGAGTTCGCCCGCTACTCCGCGAGGCTCAACGGCGCGACGATGCTCGCCCTGACGATGCTGGACAAGTACGACAGGGATGCCTTCGGCGTCACGGACTACGACAGGCTCCCGAGGAAGGCCAGGGAGTTCGTTGAGGAAATCGAGGA
>JAMONK010000173.1 GCA_027065835.1 Thermococcus sp.
TATGAACGAGTACCTCTGTTTTGTTATCACGTTCGCGATGACTATGGCGAGTATCTGTACGAGCATGAGGAAGACGCCCAGAGCCGCCGCGAGGCTGGCACTTCCGACGGCCCCCATGATGAGCTCCCTCATCTTGGCCGTTATCGGGTACCATGTGGAGTTAATGGAACCGAGGGTGATGCCGACGCTCGTTTCGCTCATACAGTAGACGAAGCTCAGCATGGCACCTCCGAGCAGGTTCAGGAGTATCATGGGTATGAGGATGCTCGTGAGGGCCTTCCATCTCCCCGCCCCGAGGTTCACCGCCGCCTCCTCAAGGGAAACGTGTACCTGCTGGATTCCAGCGGAGATGGAGCGGGCCGCGAAGGGCAGACGCCTTATGGAGTACGCCATTATAAGAGCCGCCCCTGGGAAGAAGGCGAGCAGGTTGGTTGGATCCAGTATCGTCCCCTTGAACGGTGGAACCGTGGAGAAGAAGAAGAAATAGCTCATGGCGATGACTATTCCCGGAACCGCTATGGGGATCGTTGCGAGGCTGTCGAGGACAGGTGCGAGCTTGGCCTTCTTGAACCTCCCGGCGGCGTATGATGCGGTGAGGGAGAGCAGTAAGATTATCGCTATGGCCGCCGTTGAGTACATGAGACTGTTCTCGATAACCCGGACTATGTCCGGCTGGGTCATGAGGGCCTTCATGTTGGCCAGGGTGAACCCCTCGGGCCACGTCCCGTACCACCTCTTGGAAAACGCTAGGAGGACAACGCCGATCTGCGGGAAGATGGTGATGAGGAGGAGTGGTATGACCACCAGATATATAATTGCCGCCTGCCATCCTTTTGGCTTTGCCACCCTTGGCTTCCATCTGCCGCCCTTGCTGAGCATGGCGTACTGCTTCATACCGACGTACCAGCGTATGGTCAGGAACATTATTAGGGCAATCGTGAGCATGATGAGGCTCAAAGCGGCCATCTGGGGATTTCCAATTGCAAACCCCGAAACGAACGAGCTGTATATCTGGAAGGACATGAGTTTTTTGGCTATGGCGGTTCCCTGGAATACTATGGGCGCGGCGAGGTCCTCAAGACTGAAGATCCCCACGAGGGTGGCACCAGCCGCGATTCCTGGGAGAGCCAGCGGAAACGTCACGGTCCTGAAAAGGTGGAACCCCCTGCTACCCAGGTTCTCGGCCTGCTCTTCAAGGGAGGGGTCGATGTTTATGAAGCTGGCGTAGGCGTTGAGGTACACGATGGGGTAGTATGTTATCGACTGGGCTATGATGACACCCACGAGTCCGTCTATCCATATCGGGTGTGGGAACAGGTGAAGGTGCTGATAGAATATCCAGTTTATCAGGCCCGTGGGAAGGAACATCTTCTTAACAACGACGACGTTGACGAATGGAGTCACGAGAAGAGGTACAAAGAGAAGTATCCTCATGATGTTCTTCCCGGGGAAATCGTACCTGGCCATCACAAAGGCAAAGGTCACGCCCAGTATCGTCGTCAGGAGCATGACCGTCAGGGACACCAGGATCGAGTTTATGACCACTCCAAAATCCCAGCCTGAGAGGTAGTAAACCGTCTGGTTGCCCTGCTGAATGGTTGTCACTAGGGAACCCTCGGGGTGCAGCGGATTGAAGTAGTACGGTGATCCGAAGATGCTCTTGAACCAAAAGAGGGAGATGTGTCCGTGGTAAAGGAAAGCCGTCAGGAGCATCACGAGCACTGGTATTATCAGAAACGCTATCAGATAGATAAGCGGGAACAGGAAAGAGGATATAACGACAGCATCCGGCATTGGGGTTCCGAAAAATCTTTCAACCCACTTGTTGACCGCCATGACCTTGACCTCCTCTGGATTTTTCATGCATCACGCACATGCCTACGGTTTTTGATAACCTGAGTTTTAAAGGTTTCTGAAAAGCTCGTTTAAAAATCCAACCCTCACTTATCTCCCCGGGGTACCTAACGGGCCTAAACGCAGAGATGTTAAAAAACAGGGTTGGAGAATTGAAAATTGAAGGAAAAATGGAAACAATTCATCAGCCGCTCATTGACTTGAGGTCGCTGAGGACCTTGTTGTACTTGTTCTGGGCGGCGGTTCTCCACTCCTGCATGATCTGGCTCTGGAAGCTGGCGTCTGTGGATATCTTATCGTTTATCTTAGCCGCGTAGTCCTCTGTGAACGTAACGGTCTTCCCTGTGAGCGGGTCCTTGAACTGGATCGGTGCGGTAAGCTCGTTCTCAAGCTGTTTGAACTGGCTCTCGCTTATCTTTCCACCCTTGTAAGCCTTGACTATCGCGGTCCAGGCCTGGTGGAGCGGCCCGTTAACGTCTATGAGGGTTGCTTTGAAGTAATACTGGAGGGAGTTGACGGTCTTAAGGGCTTCGTTGTCGTTGAATGGTATTCCCTTGCTGGTGAGGGCTATCTGGTAAGCCTTGAGGAGGGCGGGTCTGGCCTGTCCGTAGGTCTTGCCCGCAAACTTGCCGTTGAAGAGAACCTTGGAATACTCCTGGGTTATGGTCTGGTTGAAGATACCGCCCCATATTGGGAGCCTGTTGATGTCCGGACTCATCCAGACGGCCTGACCCTCGGTGAGGACCCAGTAGATGAAGGCCTGTGCGGCCTCGGGGTGCTTGCTGTACTTGAGGAGCGCAATCGGGTCACCGTTGATGATGCTCTCACCCTGCGGGATGACGTAGACACAGTTCGGGTTCTGCTTCATGGCGGTGTAGCCGTAGAAGTCGATGGTGTTTCCGGCGGCAATCTCACCGTTGATGACGGCGTCCCTAACGGCGTCGCTCGCCTCGTATATCTTGGAGTTGGCGGCGATGAGGGTCATAATCCTCCATCCCTGGTCCCATCCGAAGGCCTGGAGGATGATCTGGTAAATCCTGGTGTTTGAGGTGCTCCTCGTCGGGTCGGCGATTCCGTACTGCGGTGGGTTAACTGCCCAATCGGGAGTCGCAAGGTCCTCCCACTTGTTGGGGAATGGAAGGTTCCACTTCTGGAGTTCTTTCTTGTTGACGGTAAAACCGAAGGACGACAGGGCCGCCGCTATCCAGTATACCTTGGTGCCGTTCTTCCTGATCATCGGCATGCCCGCGAGGCTCTCGGGTATCTTGGTCCCGATGAGGCTGAGAACCTTCTGGTTGGTTATTGGGACCAGGTAGCCCATCTTGTACATGTCATCGAAGAGCGTTGGGCCTCCGCCCCAGCCGACGTCGGCACCCTGCTTGATGTACTGCGGCCATAATGCCTCAGGAACGCCTATAAACTTGAGGCCTGTTATGTGGTACTCCTTGGCTATTTCGCTCTTCAAGAAGGTCTGCTTAACCTTGTACTGGATGGTTGCGTCGTGTCTGGTTACAATAACCAGGGTTATACCGTTGGAACTTTGGGTCGCGGTGCCGCTTGAGTTGCTACCTGAGCTGCTCCCGCTGATGCAGCCGCTGGCCACTACGCTTAATCCCAACACCAGAATGAAAAACAGGGCCATGAACTTCCTCTTCATGTGAATCCCTCCCGGAAATTTAGGAAGGTTCTTTAAAAAATGCTGTGGTTCAACTATAAAAATAAAGGAAAGGTCGTCACTTCTTCCTCCTCAGCAGGAGTGGAAGCACTGCCAGCCCAACTATCAGAGCTGGACCGCAGATTCCTCCCCCGGAGGTCCCCTCCTTCTTGGTCATCTCAAGGCTCCACTCAAAGATGTTGGTTATGACGGTCGGACCGTCGAGCTTGACGCCGTAGTACTGGCTGGCCCACATGGGCTCGTAACCACCGATCGGGGTCTCACCGCTGACGATGATTACATCGGGGTTCTTTCCGCTGAGCTTGACTATCTGGGCGGCTATGATCGGGAACTCGCCGTTGGTTCCTGCCTGGTAAGCGTTTCCGGCGGGGGCGTTGTTCTCCGTGATGTCCGAACTGGAGTTGCTGTGGACTATAACGTAGGTCTCGGTTGGCTTAGTGTTGGTGTTGAGCGGGTGCCAGTTTCCGCTTCCGTCCTTTCCGTCAACCCAAGCGACGACGCCGGGTCCGTGGGCGAGGATCCTTCCACCGTACTTGAGGTCCTTGACGAGGACGTCCCTCTTGGGTGTGTCTTTCCACGGGTCGTCGAAGGCGACCACACGGTAGGACTTCCCACCCGCGTTGCTGACGGCGTCCTCAACGGAGGTAAGGTCAACGCGCAGGTTGGTTATGTTGAGCTGGTCGAGAAGGCTGTCAACGAACTGCTGGGTCTTGGCACCGTTTCCGTAGTCGCTGTCACCGGCTATCCAGAGGACGTGGCCACCGTCCTGAAGCCACTGTTTTATGGCCTTTATCTCCGAAGGAAGGAACGGGCTCGTGGGCTGGCCGAGAACGAGTATCGAGACGTTGTTGTTCTTGAGGGCGTCGTAGGTTATCTGCCCCCCGAGATCCTTGATTCCAAGCTCGTCCTCATATTTGGTGTCGCCGAAGTAGACGAAGGTGTACTGGGTCAAGGTCTCGACCATTCCAGCCGTCAGGGTCTTGTTCTTGTAGGTCACCGGCAGGAGTCCCTTGGGATTCTCCCCATGTATGAGGTCAACTGCTATCACTGGCTTTCCGGTTGTTGCAGCACTGGCCATTGGTGTGGCAAAGACACCAAAAAGAGACAGCAGCACGAGGGCCGCCATTAGTATAGCAACCTTCTTCATGGTATCACCTGCCTATGTAACGCTTTAGAAGTTATAAATCTTATGAATCCTAACTTTAACACGCCAGAAAAACTTCCGCAAAGTCCTTAAAGGCTTGCACCGTTTTGCCCTCAGGTGGTGAGCATGGATGTTGAGAGAAGGATAGAGCTTATCAAGAGAAAGCCCACGGAGGAGCTCCTGACGGAGGAGAACCTGAGGCACCTGCTTGAAGTCGGCGTTCCGATGCAGCACTACATAGGATTCGAAATCAGCGGTTACATTCACCTCGGAACCGGACTCATGGCCGGGGCAAAGATAGCCGACCTCCAGAAGGCGGGAATCAAGACGCGGATTTTCTTGGCTGACTGGCACAGCTGGATAAACGACAAGCTCGGAGGAGACCTGGAGGTCATCCAGAAGGTCGCGCTGACGTACTTCAAAGAGGGCATGAAGCAGAGCATAAAGATCATGGGCGGCGACCCTGATAAGGTCGAGTTCGTTCTGGCCAGCGAGATACTGGAGAAAGGCGACTACTGGCAGACGGTCATAGACATCTCCAAGAACGTGACTTTGGCGAGAATGATGCGCTCCATAACGATAATGGGGCGCCAGATGGGGGAGGGCATAGACTTCGCCAAGCTCATCTACCCGGCGATGCAGGTCGCCGACATCTACTACCAGGGCGTCACGATAGCGCACGCCGGGATGGACCAGAGGAAGGCGCACGTCATAGCCATCGAAGTGGCCCAGAAGCTCAAGTACCACGCCCTCGAGTGGAACGGCGAGAAGCTCAAGCCGGTAGCGCTTCACCACCACCTCCTGCTCGGCCTCCAGGAACCGCCGGTCTGGCCAATCCAGAGCGAGGAGCAGTTCAAGGAACTCAAGACTCAGATGAAGATGAGCAAGAGCAAGCCTTACTCCGCCGTTTTCATCCACGACACTCCCGAAGAGATCAGGCAGAAGCTCAGGAAGGCTTTCTGCCCAGCTAAGGAGGTTAACTACAACCCCGTCCTCGACTGGGCAGAGTACATAATCTTCCGTGAGGAGCCAACCGAGTTCACTATTCACCGCCCGGCGAAGTTCGGCGGCGATGTCACTTACACAACGATAGATGAGCTCAAGAGGGACTTCGCGGAAGGAAAGCTCCATCCACTCGACCTCAAGAACGCGGTCGCTGAATACCTCATCGAACTCCTCAAGCCGGTCAGGGACTACTTCGAGAAGAACCCTGAGCCCCTTGAGCTGATGCGGGAGATAAAGATCACCCGCTGATTTTCCTTTCCTTTTAGCTGGTGGAGCCGATGCCGGGGATAGACGAGAAGGACATGGAGATACTCAGAATCCTTCGGAAGGAGGGAAGGATAACCCTAACCGAGCTTGGTAGGAGGGTTAACTTATCCCCGGCGAGCGTGAAGAACAGGATAGAAAAGCTGGAGAAGCTCGGGGCAATCAAGGGCTACTCCGCCATCGTTGACCCGGCTTTTCTGAACGAGTTTATTCAGGCTCTCTTTGAAGTCCGTTTATCCGTCGATGATAGGAGCGTTGATGGGATCCTCAGAAGGATTGCCTCCCTAGACAACGTCTGCGGGGTCTATCGCAGGACCGGGGAGAATCAGGTTTTGATAAAGGCCCATTTCAGGGACATCACAGGAGTGAAGGAGTTCGCGGGCCTTTTAAAAAGGAGGTACTTTGGGAAGAACCTTGAGCGGGTTGAGGTAACGATAATTCTGGATTCATTTAAGGACAACTGGGTTAAGCTCTGGTGATTCTGATGCTCTTCGTTGTGAGGCCCGGCAGGAAGAAGAAAGAGCTTGAGGCATTCTTTATCGAGAACGAGCCTGAAAAGCTCACCGCGATGAAGAACCTGAAGGCCGATGTGATATACCGCTTCATAATGCGCGAGGGGAGGTTATTCAAGGTCCTTGAGGGCAGTCAGTACCGCAATCCAAAGGAGATGGAGAAGCTTCTCCGCGGAGCGAGAATCGTCCTTGTGAACGCCGACGAGTGGGAGGACTACTTCAAGAGGAGGCTCCAGAACAAGAGGGTTGAACGCGCCGAGCTCTGCCGCCTCTGCCTCCTCGACGGCAGGATAACCGTCCTTACAGAGGGCAACCGCATTAAATACCACGGTGAGTACATCTGTGAGCACTGTGCCGAGGACGAGCTGAAGAGGGAGCTCCGCTTCAGGTTCAGGAGTGTTGCCATGTTCGACCAGGCGAAAAAGCTCCTCGACAGGTTCAGGGACCTCGACAAGGTCCTCTACGCCTTCGACCCCCGCTTCGACCCTACGAGGCATCCCGAGATAACCAAGTGGGACGAGCTGAAGGCCAAGCACGTGCGCGTTGAGAAAATCCACCTCGACGAGCTCCCGCTTCCCGAGAAGCTTAAATCCGTTCTTAAGGCGGAAGGCGTTAACGAGCTCCTCCCGGTTCAGAGCTTGGCGGTAAAGGGCGGCCTCCTTGAGGGCGAGAGCCTCCTAGTGGTTTCCGCCACCGCGAGCGGTAAAACCCTCATCGGCGAGCTGGCCGGTGTCCCGAAGGCCATGAAAGGCCAGAAGATGCTCTTCCTCGTCCCCCTCGTCGCTCTGGCGAACCAGAAGTACGAGGACTTTAAGAGGAGGTACTCGAAGCTCGGGCTGAGGGTGGCAATAAGGGTTGGAATGAGCCGCATAAAGACCCGGGACGAGCTTGTGGTCGTTGACACGGGCATCGACGCGGACATTATAGTGGGAACCTACGAGGGTATAGACTACCTCCTCCGTGCCGGCAGGAAGATCGGCAACGTTGGAACCATAGTGATAGACGAGATACACACCCTCGACGATGAGGAGCGCGGGCCGAGACTGGACGGTTTAATTGCGAGGCTGAGGAAGCTCTATCCGAGCGCGCAGTTCATCGGTCTCTCCGCAACCGTTGGAAACGCCGGTGAACTGGCGAAGGAGCTTGGCCTGAAGCTGGTGCTCTACGACGAGAGACCGGTGGATCTGGAGAGGCACATAATCATAGCGAGAAACGAGTCCGAAAAGTGGCGCCACATAGCGGTTCTCTGCCGGGCCGAGGCGATGAGGAAATCCCGGCAGGGCTACAAAGGGCAGACGATAGTCTTCACATTCTCGCGCAAGAGGACGCACGAGCTTGCCGCTTACCTCACGAGCAAAGGGCTGAAAGCCAAGCCCTACCACTCCGGTCTGCCCTACAAACAGAGGAAGCTCACCGAGATGGAGTTTTTAGCTCAGAGGCTCGACGTTGTGGTCACCACAGCCGCCCTTGGGGCCGGCGTTGACTTCCCCGCTTCGCAGGTGGTCTTCGAGAGCCTCGCAATGGGCAACAAGTGGCTGAGCGTGAGGGAGTTCCACCAGATGCTCGGTCGTGCCGGAAGGCCGCTCTACCACGAGAAGGGCAGGGTCTACCTCATCGTCGAGCCTGGAAGGAAGTATTCTGCCCAGATGGAAAGCTCGGAGGACGAGGTTGCCTTCAGGCTCTTAACCGCTCCAATCGAACCGGTGATGGTGGAGTGGAGCGACGAGCTTGAGCAGGACAATGTTTTAGCCCATTCCTGCGTTTTCAACCGGCTCGATGTCATCGAGGACGTGCAGAGTAAATGCCTCGGCGCCAACCAGAGTGCGGAAAAGGTCCTCGAAAAGCTTGGGGAGTTCGGCTTCGTCCGGCTTAAAGGGCCGTCCGTGGAGGTCACCCCCTACGGAAGGGCCGTGAGCGTGAGCTTCCTCCTCCCAAAGGAGGCGGCGTTCATAAGGAAGGACCTCGGGAAGAAGCCCGCCCAGTGGATAGCCGTCAAACTCTTGCCCTTCGAGAACCTATACCTGAGCGGAACGCTCCAGAGAGAGCTTGAGGGTGCAGTG
>JAMONK010000174.1 GCA_027065835.1 Thermococcus sp.
CCAAGTTGTCAGATAAAATTAAAATAACGGGTAAAGCGCCGTTAGTTGTCCAGCCTGAGCCTCCTCTCCTTCGGTACGTAGCTGTGAACCCGCCCGTTGGCGGCTTTACCGGCTCCGAGGTAGTAGCCTCTCCACCTCAGAATCACCCAGCCGTGGAGGTTTTTATCCCGGATCTCAACGTCCTCCCCTGATAGGTACCTCAGTGCCCTCTCGTCATCAAGTTCGACGACGTTTTTCGTCGCCTTCGGCCCGACCAAAAAACTCCCCTCGATACTGAGCCTTATGCCGTCGCTCTCTATTCTGCCCAGGTAGATTCCCCTCCTCTCCGAGCTGTTCACGTTAAGTGGGCAGGGTTTCCATGCGTACACCTTGTGATAGCGTCCCCTTATCTCGTAGATCAAATCCGGGGCGTATCCGTAGCCCTCAATGAGGAGGCTCCTGACCAGTTCAGCATCGCTGGTCTTGCCTATCTCCCCTCTGGGGTTTTTCACCGACCCCGCCATTCTTCTCCCTCCGGTTTGATGATCTTCGCCACAAAGAAGGCCTCTGTATTGTTGTCGTTTGGGTGTATGCGAAGGGCCTTCTTCAGCTCAGACGAGTACTCTCTCCCATCCCATTCAACGACCGGCTCACTCGTCCTCACTGGCAGGTTGATTTTTTCCAGCAACGCGTTCGTTTTCCTGAGGAGGTAATCAACGACCTCCTCGTTCTCCAAGGGATCGAGGGTGCAGGTTGAATACACAAGGACACCACCAGGTTTCAGCGCTCTATACGCGGCCAGTATAAGCTTTTTCTGGATGTTCATATATCTGAGCACCCGTTTCCTCCTCCAATCGGTCAGGAACTTCCACCTCTTACGTATCATCCCGACGCTTGAACATGGCGCATCAAGGAGGATCCGGTCGAAGGAGTCTTCATAGCGACCGAAATAGACCCCATCCCTTGTCGTCACTATGGTATTGAGAACGCCCACCTTGTTCAAGTTGGCTATCAGGACGTTTGCCCTCTCCAGCTGAGGATCGTTCGCTATTATGCATCCCTCGTTCTCCATGTACTGTGCCATCTGGCCGGTTTTCGATCCCGGGGCCGCCGCCATGTCGAGAACCAGCTCACCCGGCTTCGGGTCGAGGACAACGGGGGGTATCATCGAACTCGCCTCTTGGCCGAAGATCACCCCCAGACCGTGCTCAGGAACGCCGGCGAGGTTGTCAACGTTGATGAAGAAGCCCTCGCGGACCCAGGGAACCGGTTCAAGCTCGAACTCCTCCTCAAGCCTTTCAACGACCACATCCAGTGGTGCCTTAAGGGTGTTTACCCTTATGCTCTGCCTGAGCGGCCGGATTATGAACTCCCAGAACTCGTCGGTATCTTCGAGCAGGGAGTAGCGCTCGTAGAATTCACGGTTCGCTTCACGCACGATGTCTCTCGCACTCATGAAACCACCTCATATGTCCGGAACAAGCTGCGCCATCCATCTCCCGTCCGGCAGCCGCCCTACCTCCATCTCATGGTAGGTTATCGCCTTCACCTCTTCCTTCGGCCCGTGCTTCTCGTAATCTAAGGGCTCGCCGCACGCCTTCGCTCTGAGCCGGTAGCCCTCATTGGTCTTCTTTATCTCAACGTCAACGTCTCCAAAGACCAGTCCTTCCATGTCGTGGAGCACGAGAAGCTCTTCAAGGAAGCTGTAGAGAAGCGCCATCAGGTCTTCGCCATCAACCTCGACCTCACGGCATTCTTTGCTCTCAACCTTTCTCACGTCAACCATCACGTCAAAGAGCGCCAGCGCAACGGCCTCAAAGGCCTCCTCCAGGGTATCGCCGTATCCCCTGATTCCAACATCAGCCGTGTGCTCGTAATGTTCCCACTTCCCCATACCCTCACCCCAGAAGGCTTATAGGGGCGGAGGTTTATTAGCCTACGGGTGAGAAAAT
The DNA here is from genome assembly GCA_027065835.1 of Thermococcus sp. Taxonomy (GTDB): domain Archaea; phylum Methanobacteriota_B; class Thermococci; order Thermococcales; family Thermococcaceae; genus Thermococcus. Next base: position 1,932 of record JAMONK010000174.1, read on the forward strand.
GAGGGAGACAACGCCTCGGAAAATAATCGAGATGAAGGGTAAGGAACCGATAGTTATGGTCACCGCTTACGATTACCCCTCGGCACTGATAGCCGACAGGGCCGGGATGGACATAATCTTCGTCGGCGACTCACTGGGGATGGTTGTCTACGGCGAACCGAACACCCTCAACGTTTCTATGGAGCAGATGGTCTTCCACACCAGGGCGGTCTCAAAGGCCGTCAAGAGGGCGCTCGTTCTGGCAGACATGCCCTTCGGGAGCTACGAGATAGACCCGGAAGAGGGCGTCAGGAACGCCGTGAAGCTAATCCAGGCCGGTGCCGATGCCGTGAAGATCGAAGGGGGGTACGATCACCGAAAGCTCGTGAAGAAACTCGTCCGCATGGGAATCCCCGTGATGGGACACACCGGTCTAACGCCGCAGAGATACCTCCGTCTGGGTGGGTACAGGCTCATGGGTGAAGCCGAGGAGGAGATCGAGGAGATCCTCAGGGATGCCAAGGCCCTGGAAAGGGCGGGAGCCTTCGCGGTAGTCATTGAGTTCACGCTGGCGGACGTTGCAAAGCTCGTAACCGAAGAGGTCTCAATCCCCACCATCGGAATCGGTGCCGGGCCCTACGTCGATGGACAGGTTCTCGTCTGGCACGATCTCTTAGGAATCTACGAGAATATACCCCCGTTTGTGAAGAAGTATGCCGATATTGGTTCAATGATTCAGCTGGCCCTCGAGAACTACCGCGAGGATGTTAAAGGGCTCCAGTTCCCGGGCAGGGAGCACTACTGGGAATACCTCGACAAGAACGACTTTGAGAGGAAGAAACGGAGAGTTCTTGAAAGGCTGGAAGAGGAAGGCCCATGATCGGGGGAAAGAGAATAAGCATCGTCGTACCCGCGTACAACGAAGAAAAGCGGCTCCCGAAGGTCCTCAAGCGGGTACCTGACTTCGTTGATGAGGTAATCGTTGTCGACGACGGCAGCACGGACGGAACTTACAGTGCGGCCCTTCAGATGGTGGAAGAGGATCCACGCGTGGTGCCGATCAGACTTGAGGAGAACTGCGGTAAAGGATGCGCCATGAGGGAGGGAATTAAACACGCACGGGGAGACGTGATAGTGTTCATGGACGCCGACGGGCAGCACATTCCCGAGGAAGTCGGCAAACTCGTGGAACCAATAGTGCAGGGAGAAGCGGACGTCGTTATCGGGGCACGGAGACTTGAGGTACAGGGAAAGCGACCCCTCCACCGACGACTCAGCAACATGATCACCACACGGTTGCTCAGACTGAAGCTTGGAACGTACGTGTACGACACTCAAAGCGGTTTCCGGGCATACCGAAGGGGATTTCTACCGGGAATAGAGAGCAGCAGGTACGAGGTTGAGAGTGAGATGCTGATAAAAGCCGTCAAAATGGGGGCCCGCATAAAGGAGGTACCCGTGAGCATGGTATACGGGGTTGAAACCGGCCATTTCAAGGTTGAGGATGTTTTCAGATTCTTGTACGCCCTCATCCGGTTCTGAGTTCGCTTTCCACCTTTACCGCGCCCATGGTCCCTACGGATATCAGGAGAAAACCAAAGGCGTGGTAGATCGTGAACTCCTGACCAAGGAGGAGCCCTGCGATTATGGCCACGATGGGGGCCGGTGTTATTATGGCGGTTGCCTTTGAGAGGTTTATACGCTTTATGGACGCGTACCATATAACCTGACCGAGGGCTATTACGGCACCCTCAGCGATCGAGAGATAAGAAAAATCAACGCCCCTCAACAGCGCAACCGGAAGTAGCATGAGAAAGCCGTAGGAGTTGCGGAGGGTGGCTATGGTGATGGCGCTGTAAGGCATACGTTTTGCTATCACATGGGCGCTCTGCCAGAAGAGCGGAACGAGAAGGAGCAGAAGGTCTCCAACGCGCGGTTCTATCCCCCTCCCCTGGGTGATCACCGAGGCCAAGCCGGCCAGAATGGCGGCCGAGCAGATTATGAGGCGGGCGGTTATTCTCTCCCGCAGGAGAACCCACGATAGGAGGAAGGAGAATAAAACCTCGCTCCTGGTTATCAGGGCCGCGTTTATGGCGGTACTCATTCTTGCTCCGTACGAATACGCGATATATGCCAGTGCCGTCCCAAAAAAACCCACAAAGAAAGCCGATTTCATATGTTCAGGATGAGAACGTATTTCTTCAGCGGATGGGCCGGCCAGGGCCACCGGCCAAAGCATAAAAGACGCGAACATTGTGGAGAACATCGCGAAACTCAGGGGGCTGGAGGAATTGGCGTTTATAATTACCGGTTCTATACCGTACAGCAGGGCCCCACAAGCTGCAAGGAGGGTGCCAACGGTCTCGGTGCGCATGAACCTAAATTCCGAAGGTTGGATTTAAAGGTAATGGGAATAACTGTGGAGCCGGGAGCGGGATTTAAACCGGTAGCTGCTGAAATGGAAAAATTCTGCATCAACAACCTACCCAAAGGTTGACATGATAACAACATCCCCCTTTCCTCGCTTTTTTGTTATCATGTTAACCAAAAGATTTATATATTGGTTTTTTGTTATTATGATAACGAGGGAGCGATGTGGTGAGCCTCGACGAACTCAGGATCAACGCCAAAGAGTACCTCGAAGACGCTGATTACCTGTTCAATAAAAGCCACTACAACTCAGCCCTAAACCTCTACTTCAAAGCCCTTGTTGCCATCTGTGACTACATAATCCTCCACGGCACAGGAAAACTCCCAAGGAACCACACAGAGCGGTTCAGAATTCTCCAGGAAAAATACCCTGACATATACATCATCGTGGACTTTCACTTCAACAACTACCGCAAAGCCTACCTGATGAGAGCCACAAAAGACTGGGTTGAGGTGCTGAGAAATGACGTTCACAAACTCTACTCCCAACTCTGAAACATTTTCTTTTTCTAACTCATGGCCAGGCCTTCAAAAGGCGGTAAAAGAATTCATCGAAGGGCACGAAGAAGTTTTTGACGTAATCCTCTATGGCTCAACAGTCCTCGGTAAGGATAAACCAAACGATCTCGACCTAATGATACTGACGAGGAAAAAACTTCCTGCCCTCCAGCTCCGAGACCTCATCATCGAGCTCAATGAAAAACTGTCCTCAACGGTACCAAGAGAAAAACTCGACGTGAAGGCAATGAACCTTGAGGACCTCTTCGACCCCAACAACCTCGCCAGCTTAGGAATCATCATAGAAGGCTACTCCCTCACGCAAGGCAAGGCCCTTGCAGAACTCATGAACGGTAAAGCTTACACTATCTTCCGCTTCACACTTGAAGGTCTCCAACGAAAAGATCGGGTTCGATTCCAGTACGCGCTAAAGGGGAGGGATATGAAAAGCGGCCTTTTAAAGAAATTAAACGGCGAGCAGTGGGGAGCATGGGTTGTGGTAGTTCCAATTCAACACACATATCGCTTCAAAAGGTTCTTAAACCTCTGGAGCATCAGATACGAAGCCTTCACCATTCTAAAAGGAGCCGATTTGTTTTATAACTTCTGAAGTGCCTATTTCATCTTCATTGAGCACGGTTGCTCATCGCCCCCTTCACAACCCCATCTTTAGATTGGGACAATATATCTTAAGGAAAGTCACTGAGTCCCATCGCACACACCCTAAAAAGAGAATTCAGAAAAGACCAAACTTCTTTTTCTTTGTTCTCCCCTTATTATGCCATTTGCCATTAATCTTCCCGTCAGAACCAAGCTGATAATAAGCGTGGGTTTTAGGATTATGAATCCTTTTGCCCTTCTTTTTCTTGCTAAGGACCATAGTCCTCACCACAAGGAAAAGCCTTTCTTTTTCCTCCTACGTGCTCTTTCGGCTTCCCGCTCCATCTTGCCCAATATATCTATAGTGGAGGGGTCTATAATCCTTCCGCCAAATGGAGTCTTTACAGAATGGCTCTTGATAATGTGTTGCTGAAGCCCCCTCTTAGTCTTAAATCATCTGCCACAATAGGGACATTCCGGCATAACATCACCATATAAAATGCAACATTTCCCCTTAAATAATTTCCGTACGTAACCTTTACGTTCGATTTTAGTGTCGGAGTTTTACTCCTTCCATGCAACTCTGACGCCAGAAAAACCCCATTAAGAATAATTCGTAAAATCATTATCAGTCCCGAGATAATGTGACAAAAAAGTCAAAGAGCCACTAGCAAAGACTTAACCAGGGTATTGATCATCGAGGTAAGTAAAGGATTTTCTTCCAGCCGACAACCGTTAGAGGTGATATTCGACGGTGGGAGTCTGAAATAGCGTACAAGCTCCCCGAACACATCAAAGAACAGGAACAGCTTTTCTAATCGCATTGAGACCATCACAACTCTGGAAATTCCAAATCGGCGACCTGAAAGACCTATGGTGAAGCCCATGACCGTAATGGCTATATCTAGTCCGCAGGTGGTATCTCAGTATAGCCACATGTGGCCATGTGTGGCCACACAGAATTGGGTGGAGGATGGCCTTGAAATGGCCAAAGAGAAGCCTGAAAGAACTCGTGTACCAATCCACATCACGCTTAGTCCGCAGGTCATCGAACTTATGGATAAGGCAACGTATAATAGGAGCCGTTTCATAGAAGACGCCATTCTAGTGAGGCTTTCACTCAAGAACCGGCCGGAGAAACGGGAAGGAGGATTGTGGAGCCGGGAGCGGGATTTGAACCCGCGACCTGCGGATTACGAGTCCGCCGCCCTGCCGAGCTAGGCTACCCCGGCACGACCGATGCATTGGAGGTAGGTTAGGTTTATAAGTTTTTCCCGGCCTTCAAACCTAAGGTTTCGGGGTGTGGATGGCGAGAAGTAGCACCGATAGGCCCACCAAGAGTCCAACCACCGTCACCCGCTGGATATGGGAAACCCCCATTTCCCTGATGCTCTCCGGTACTTTAAGCGTGTGTCCGCTGGTGACTTTTACGATGATGAAAGCTAGCAGGATACCCGCCACTGCGTCATATACCCAGTGATGCCCTAAAAGAACCGTCGCAAAGGGTATCATCAGATTCAGCAGGATCAGGAGTTTTGCCCAAATTTTGTCCCTGTGGTGCCATATCGTCAGCAGGTTTATCATCGCAACGGTGTTGTGAAGTGAGGGAAAGACGAACTCCTGCCGGGTGAGGTAGGTGTTGTCCAGGTAGAACCCGGGGATATGATAGACGTAGTGGGGGGCGTAAACGTGGAAGATGGAGTAGATTAACCCGCATGAAACATAGGCCAGCAGGTACCTCATGGCAAGCTCATCGGATGCCTTCAGGTCCCTCCAGTAAATCAGTATGAAAAAGACCGTGAGGGCTATCGAACCCGTGAAACCAATGTAGTACGTTACCCTCATGGTGATGTAGAGCGGGAGAAGGGAGTGGGTGAACCGTACCACGGAGATGACAAAGGACTTCGATGTGAGCGGCAGCCTCAGGAGCTCCTGGGTTACGTTCCTGCTGTGGTTTTGGATGAGTCCGTAGGCGACGGTAAACGCGATCCATCCAAGGTACAGGAGAAGAAGGACGTTCAAACGAACTAGTACCTCTTTGTCGTTAAGCGAGGACTTCACCACCCGAGCAGTGCTGGCAAGCGCGTCCTTCACCTTTCCCGCCATTTCTGATCAACCGCTCCAACTTATCGAAGGTCGTATTTAAACTTTTCTAAGTTGTATTGTGACGTGTCAACAATTTTAACGGGCTTCACCCATTTGATTAGCCCTTGTTCACAACCTTTTTATGGGTTCCGGTGTAACGTCCCTCGGTGAGTGAAATGGAAGCATCTATCCCCAACTTCGGGAGAATCAGCTTTAAGAACGTACTTTTTGACCTCAACGGCACGCTGGGGAAAGAAGGGCATTTGGAAGGTGAGGTCAAGCGTCTCCTTGAAAGGCTCGCAGACAAGTACACGGTCGTCGTTCTGAGCGCAGATACCTTTGGAACCCTGGAGGAAGAGCTGAGGGGCCTTCCTGTGAGGATCGAGAGGGTTTCAAGCGGTACCGAGAAGGCAGAGATAGCCGAGGGGTACAAACCCTATGCCGCGGTGGGAAACGGCAACAACGACGTGGCCATGCTCGAAGGGGCGGAGCTGGCTTTCTGCGTGATAGGGCCCGAGGGAGCAACAACCGACGCCCTTCTCGCCAGCGATGTGGTGGTGAGGGACGTTAAGGATGCGATGGCGATGCTCCTCGACGAGAGAAAGCTCATAGCGACGCTCAGAGGGTGAGCTATGGACTACAGAACGCTGAGGGGAGTCGGAACCTCAAGGCTTGTAATCAAAAAGTCGGTTTTCATAGGCTACGCCTCGCCGGCGAAAACGGAGGAAGAGGCCAGAGCCTTCATCTCAAAAATCAAGGCCCACCACAGCGATGCAACGCACAACGTTTCCGCCTATCTCATCAACGACGGAAAGAACTTCGCGGTTCGCTACGATGACGACGGCGAGCCCAAGGGCAGTGCGGGAAAGCCAGTTCTC
>JAMONK010000175.1 GCA_027065835.1 Thermococcus sp.
GACGACTGCCAGCTCCGCGTTTGATGCTATCTCATCGAAATGCTCACGGAACTCATCGCGGATGAAGAGGGTGGTATTGTAATCGTCGGCGGCCCCAATGAAACGGTTCTCCCTGGGAGCCTCAAAGTCGAGAACCCTGAATCCACGCGGGAACTCGTAGATGTAGTGGAAACAGCTCTCCTCCTCACCTCCAAACTCCCGCGGGTGAACCAGCTTAACTTCCCCATCCACGACTTTGGGGACGTAAATGGGGCCGTCTTTGAAGAGGCTCGCCTGAAGGCGGGAGAGCTGGGGGACGTGCGCAATTACAGGGACGCCGTAAACGCCACCGAGGAGATTTGCCATTATTCCAACCTGACCCCCCATCCGAAGCTCGTTCCATCCCCAGCGTTTCATGTAGAAGCGAACCGGACAGCTCTCGACGAACAGCTCCGCGGCCTTACCGCGCTTTACACTCCACAGGATTGAACCGAGCAGTTGGGGAACGCTTTTTATATTTTCCGGAAGCTCCTCCGAGTATTTTAGAACCTCATCAATTCCAGCCCGCCTGACCCTCTCCTCGAGATCCTCGCTATCCAAGTAGTGAACGGCATCTATATTCGTGTTGTACGCGAGAAGCACTTTTCCCACGTTTCCAATTCTTCCCCTGACTTTCTCGAAGGCAGAAGCGTAAAGGCCATCCCATGACACTTTATATCACCGGGAGTGTTATGCATCCGGGCTTAATAAGGATTGCGGTAGAAGAGAAAGAGAGATTTAAAGCCATCTCGGATTGTCAACGAGCTTTATCTGCCCGCTCTCCTCCACGACGAGCTTGGAAAACCCTTTCTCAGCTATGCTGCCGTAATCGTGGCCGGCGTCAGCCGGGTAGATCGCCAAGAAGATGAACGGCTCATCGCCCGTGTTGACCGTTCTGTGGGCCCAGTATGGGGGAACGTAGACTACCGTCCCGGCCTTCATCTCAATCCACTCGGCTTTTCCTTCGGGCGTCTGCAGGAGCATTCCACCTTTTCCCCTGATGCCGTAGTATATCTCCGCTCTGTCCGGCTTCGCGTGGTAGTGCCCCTTTGTGAAGAAGAACTCCTTCCCAACCTTGCCGGGATAGAGGACCGTCGTGGCGAAGTTGAGATCGCCGTCCTTCTCTTCCTGCTCGACTGCATAGACCTCATAGACTACCGGATTATCTTTCAGGAGCTGTTCATAAGCCTCTTCATCAATGAAATAGCCCTTTAGGTCGCTGAGCCTCCTCACGAGCTTTTTAGCCCCGGGGATGACACCCGTTTCAAGGTCGATGTTCGCACCAATGGGTAACTTGTATTCCATTTCAACCACCACCCCTGAAGTGGGCCTCTTGGTATTTAACCCTTCTCACACGAAGAAGCGGTAGAGGATGTAGGATGAGCCTATGCTGATGGCCCATATCCAGGCGTTCCATTTGACGACCTTCGAGCCATCGAGGGGAGGGAAAGGCAACAGATTGAAGAATGCCAGCCACAGGTTTATCGCCGCCGCCATTGCGAGGAGCGGAGAGTACGAAACAAATTTGACGTAGAGGAGAAAGGCGACTCCCAGAAGTATGTTGGTCAGAGGGCCCGCGAAGGCTATCTTCCCGAAGGTCTCATCAATGTTGTAGTCGTAGGGGGCGTATATCTGGACAGCCCCGACGGCGGCGAAGATGAGAACCGAGCCAGT
>JAMONK010000176.1 GCA_027065835.1 Thermococcus sp.
TCCAAAGACCTCGATGAGGTTGTCGTACCTCCCACCACCGCCTATCGAACCTATGCCGAGGTCGTTGGGCGCTATGGCCTCGAAGACTATGCTCGTGTAGTAATCGAAGCCCCTCGCTATGCCGAGGTCTATGAGGATCTTCTCCTTCACGCCGTATGCATCGAGGAGGTCAACCAGCCCGTAGAGCCTTTTGATTTCCTCCTTCGCTTCCTCGCTCGTGAAGAGTTCCTCCGCCTTTGGAAGAACCTCGTCCGGCTTCCCCTTGATCTCGATCAGCGAGAGAACCTTCTCGATCCCATCCCCGTCGAGCCCAAAATCGCTCAGAGCCTCGATGAAGTCCTCCCTGCTCATCTTGTCCTTCTTGTCTATGAGCCTCATTAGACCTATATCGTCCTCGACGCCGAGCATCTTGGCAAACTCGTCGAGCAGAACGCGATCGCCTATGTTGACGGTGAAATCATTAAGGCCGGTCGCAAGGTAGCTTTCCACGAACAGGGCTATGACCTCCGCATCGGCCTCCACCTTATCGCTTCCAAGGAGCTCCACCCCAGCCTGCCAGAACTCCCTATAGCGACCGCTCTGGGGTTCCTCATACCGGAACATGTTGGCAATGTAGTACCACTTTATCGGCTTCGCGGCGTTCTGGAAGAAGTTGACGTAGAGCCTTGCAACGCTCGACGTCATGTCCGGGCGGAGTGAGATGTTTCTGCCGCCCTTGTCGTCGAAGGCGTAGAGCTGCTCGACGACCTCCTCACCGCTCCTCAGCTGGAAGAGGGTGGTGTACTCAAAGGTCGGCGTGAGAACCTCATGAAAGTTATAGCGCTCGAAAACCTCGCGTATTCTCTCAAATACCCATCTCCTCTTGGCCATCTCCTCCGGGAGCAAATCTCGCGTTCCCTTAACCTTCTCAAGTTTAACTTTCATCTTCAGCCCTCCTTTCCCTGGGAAAAGCGGAAGGGGTTAAAAGTTTAGCCCAGCCGGAGTTGACGATGTGGCAGCTAACCGGCGGATGTCATGAGCAGGTATATCCCGACGACACCCTGCACCATCATCTGCGCCCCAATAGCCATTATGAAGAGGCCTATTATCCTTATCGTGACACTGAGGAAGGTCCTGTTGACGGATTTCATGAGGTAGAGCGCCACGAACATCGAGAGTGCCACCAGGCTTATCGCCATGGCCGTCGCCGATAGGGAAACCAGGTACCCCTGCTCCGCGGTCAGGGTTATCACCGCGGTTATCGCAGCCGGACCGGCTATGAGGGGCATGGCAACTGGAACCGCCGCCAGAGCGAGGATGTTCTTCTCCCTCTTGAGGGTGAACATCCCCCCACTCTCCAGAGCCTCCAGACCTATCTTGAAGAGAACGAAGCCTCCGGCGACGCGGAGGGCGTTTATGTCGATATGGAATATATCCTGAAGGATTATCTGGCCGGCAACCGCGAAGCTCGCCAACAAGAGAAACCCTATGAGGTTGGCACGCAGGATGAGCGCCCTTATGTCCTCTATCCTGAAGTCCTCGCGAAGGAAGCTCACCAGCAGTATCTTGTCGCTCGGGTCTATCATTATGAGCATTAAGAGGGCGGCACTCAGGAGCGCGTTTACATCCGGCATGTCTGGACCTAGGAAGGGAAGCTTATAAACCTATGCGGGGCTCACGCACGCGGTAGGGCCCTCGGGATTCCAGCATCATTCCCTAGAAAAAGCCCACTTCAGGAGGAACGGCGTTACTATGGTGGTCACCAGAACCATGGTGACAGGAATGGAGAACAGGCCGCTTGTGAAGACGCCCTCGTCGAGCGCAACGTTTGCCATGATAAGGGCGATTTCCATCCGCGGGATCATCCCGATACCGACCTGGAAAGACTCAACGGGTTTGAACTTTGAAACGAAAGCCCCGAAACCACAACCAAAGACCTTGCCAGCCACAGCGAGCAGTGCGTAGACCAGGGCAAAGCTTCCTGCATGCGTCAGAACCCTCACGTTGCTTTCCACACCGATGCTGACGAGGAATATCGGGATGAAGAGGGAGTAGCCAATCGTCATCGTCTTGTTCGTGACCTTCTTGGCCTCGTCCGTTCCAGCCACCAGTATACCGGCGAGGTAGGCACCGGTTATGCCCGCTATCTGGAAACGCTCCGCCAGGTACGCGAATATGAGCATTATCGCTATGGCCATCGCCGTGACCGTTTCGGGGAGGGTTATTTTCTCGGAGGCCTTTAGGGCACGTTTTACGGCGGGATGCCCCACGAGAAGGCCGAGGATGAAGTAAACACCAACTTCAGAGAGGATTATCAGAAGATCCCTGGCGTAAACGCTTCCCCGTGTATTCACCCCGACGAGGATTGTGAGCATGATGATTCCAAGGATGTCGTCAACGACGGCGGCCGCCAGAATCGTCGTTCCAACCCGGGTGCGGAGCTTTTTCATCTCCATGAGGATGCTGGTGGTCAGACCAACGCTGGTCGCCGTTAGAACGCCCCCCAGGAAAAGGGACTGAACGTTCGAATAGCCCCACGCCATGGCGGCAAGGTACCCGAGTACAAAGGGCACGAGAACGCCCAGGGATGCCACTATGAAGGCGGGAACGCCAACGTGTTTGAACTCCTCTATGTCCGTCTCAAGGCCGGCCAGGAAGAGCAGCATGACGACCCCGAGGTCGGCCAGAAGCTTGACACCCTCGTCGTAAGCCACCAAATCCAGCAGCGATGGCCCCACGATGATCCCGCCCACCAGCTGACCGAGTGCCGCGGGGAATCCAAGGCGAACCGTTAAGTAGCCGAACAGTTTTGCAATTACCAGTATCAGCGCCAGCTCAAGGAAGACGTCCACCGCTCCCATCCCCAGTTCACTGAAGCATCAGGAGGACACGATGCGCACCAGCCTGATTATGTCCCTGACCTCCACTATACCGTAGACCCTGCCCTCGTCGTCCACAACCGGCAGATGGTGCTTTCCGGTTTCTATCATAAGGCCTATCGCCTTGCCGAGGCCTTCGTCGATGGAGATGGTGATGGGGCGCTTCACCATTATGTCCTCGACACGGGACGCGCGGTTCAGTGAGTACTGTTTAAGCATGCTGATGCCGACTATGGAGTACCTCTTGGGAGGCTGGAAGAAATGGAGCAGGTCCTTCATCGTAACGAATCCTTTAAGGCGGTTCCTTTCATCGACAACGACGGCACAGCTCCGTTCACCCCTCAGTTCATGGACGAGCTTGGAAAGGGAGTCCGAGGGGTGGAGCTTCAGGACGTCCCGGTTCATAACGATGCGAACCGGAACCTTGGCTATGTACCGGATGTTGTGACTCAGCTCCTCCCGCTTTCGGAGCTGAAGAAGACGCTTCTTCGTGTGAAGCATCCTAACTTTGTTGGATTTGGCCACAGCAAATCTCCCCTCCGTTGGCCCACCTGTACATTATATGGGCCTTAAGTACGTTTAAGGGTTTCGGGGTACAGAACACGACATCCAATCCCCGTAGATATTAACTTGTTTAAGTTAATTCTTTGCCAGTAATCACCGACAATTTACCAGAAATTTGCCAAAAACTTTTTAAGGGACGGACCATAAAAGTTGGCAAGGGAAATATGGTTTCTAACGGAAACGGACCGAAGGACGAAAAAACCTACGACGTTGCCATTATCGGTGCAGGCCCCGCGGGCCTCTTTGCGGCATACGAACTCGTAGAAAGGAGCGATTTTAGTGTTCTGGTGATAGACGAAGGCGGAGAGGTCGAGCAGAGAATCTGCCCGATGTACGAGCTCGGCTACTGTATAGGCTGCCAGCCCTGCCACATAATGAGCGGTGTTGGCGGTGCCGGAGGACTGAGCGACGGCACGATAAACCTTCGCCCGGACATCGGTGGCGACCTGAGCGGGCTCACCGGGGACGAGAACTACGCCTGGCAGCTCGTTTGGGAGGTTGACCGGATTTTTATCAGGCATAGAGCGCCGAAGAACCTCTTCAAGGGCAACCCCGAGCAGGTGAGGTACTGGGAACAGAGGGCGGCGCAGGCCGGTGTCAAGTTCATCCCAATAATTCAGAGGCACATCGGCTCGGACAGGACGCCCGAGGTCGTAGGCGACATCAAGAGGTATCTGGAGGACAAAGGCGTCAAGTTCCTCCTCTGGACGAAGGCCCTTGAGTTCGGAGGGGGATGGGTGAAGGTACGGCGCGGAAAGGACATCTTTGACATAAAGGCAAGGTACATCATCGTCGCCCCCGGCCGCGGCGGGGCGGACTGGTTCCACGACGTGGCCCGGAGGATAGGCCTCAAAGCGAGGCACGGCCCGATTGACGTAGGCGTCCGCGTGGAGGTTCCGGCGATAGTCATGGAGCCGATAACGAGCATAAACCATGACCCCAAGTTCCACATCTACACCGACACCTACGACGACTTCGTGAGGACGTTCTGCACCAACCCGAACGGCTTCGTCGTTGAGGAGAAGTACGACGGCTACGTTGGCGTTAACGGCCACTCGATGCACGAGAAGAAGAGCAACAACACAAACTTCGCATTTCTGAGCAGGATAGAACTGACCGAGCCCGTTGAGGACACCACATCCTACGGCAGGAGCATAGCCCAGCTGTCAACCACGATAGGAGGGGGAAAACCGATTCTCCAGCGCCTCGGCGACCTGAGGAGGGGGAGAAGGAGCACGTGGGCGAGGATAAGGAGGAGCGACGTCGAACCCACGCTCAGATACGTTACACCCGGCGATATAGCGATGGCCCTGCCCCACCGCGTCGTGACCAACATCATAGAGGGCCTTGAGAAGCTCGACCGCGTCCTGCCGGGAGTTGCGAGCGACCACACACTCCTCTACGCGCCGGAGATCAAGTACTACGCCATGCGCGCCGAGGTGAACGAAGACCTGGAGACGAGCATCGAGGGAATCTTCGCGGCCGGCGACGGTGCCGGACTGAGCAGGGACATAGTAAACGCGGCCGCGACCGGTATTCTCGCCGCTCGCGGAATACTCAAGAAGGAAGACCTCTACACGGAGAAGGACTTCAGGAAAACGGGGAACTGGAAGAGAAAAATAGAGGAGATGGAGTGACGCCCCTCCGCTACCCTTCACTTTTCTGATGCCGTTTCCTGCCCAGGCCGTACCCGATGAGAGCTCCGAGGATGAGCCCGGGGATTAAACCATACAGGAATATCCTCCCGGTCTTCTCCCCGACTTCACAGGGGGGAGCGGGGTGCAAAGCTCCGCCTGGGGAGGTATTAGCCTGCAAAACCTTCGGTCTGAAGACTTTCACAGCCTCTGTCCGTTCCACAGTCGAGGAGTTTTCGGGAATCTTGAGCAGGGAAAACGTCTGGGTGGTGTTTGTCGTGAAGTTGTAGAGGGCAACACGGTACTCATTGAAACCCCCCGTTGAATTGAGGGGAATCAGGTCCTCCCCCATGAGACGAATAGTCCGGTTGGCCGGGGCTTTGCCCCACCATGCCCGGTCCCATCTCGTCCAGGCCATTAGCACCGTCCGGTTCCAGCGGTGCACCTCTTCCCCAGATTCATTTCCAGAGTAAAAAACATGGTAAACAATCCTGAGGTTTTCATGGTAGAGGTACATCCATTCCGGCTTATCCACCGGAAAACAGTACTCCTCACCCTTGAACGTGCCCTCCGTGCAGTTGATGAGGTCTGGAACGGCCATCGTGAGCACTGGAGCGCTTAAACCGAGGTTTCTCCTCACGAGGTCCTCCGGAACGGTCCAGGAATATCCGGCCTGAGAGTGCGCGTAAGCCGGACTGGAATAGTCAACCGTGAAGTTCACGAAGTAGTGGCTACCGACCCTTATCCCCTCCACGTACGGGTAACCGGGGAGAGTGGTGGCATCTTGTGTGAGTATGCCGGGCATGGTGGTGGCAACGTCTGTAGGCTTGCCCACCGCCCAGACCTGCGAGCCGTTGAACGCGAGATAACCTTCCAGGAGGCTCCTGTTGGCGTTGTAACCCTTGGACCTCAGAAAGGCAGTGAAAAGAGGGTTGACCTCACCGAGGTGGAATCGGAAATACCACGTTCTCCGCTTCTCACTGTACCGAATTATGGGAGCGCCTTCCTCGTCACCCTTATAGAGCAGGTACGCCCCCGAGGAATTCATGTAGAAGACGTAAACGGTGTCCGATAAAACACTAGTAAGGTTGTACCGGTTCAGTTCTGAGAAGTTGAACCTATCGAAGACCGGAACCCACTCGTACAGCTTCGTATGAACGACCGCAATTGCGTCCCCCGAACCAGGGAGGACAGTCGTGTTGAGGGCGAGCATCTCGACCTTAACGTATGACCAGTGATATCCTTCCACACTGACCGGCCCAAAAGCGGACGCCATAAAAACAAAGAGTGTAAAAAGAGCAACGAGAGTTTTTGTTGCCGTCATTTCCGCTCACTTCCTTAAACCAAGGATTTGGCAATCAGATGTAATTCGGACATTGTTCTTTCACGAGCCTCAGGTTCTCCACGTCGGTACCAAAGTAGTACGCCCTGTGCGGGAAGTTCTTGGCGTACTGGACGTAATCGCAGGCCCACGATTTATGTTTCTCGGCTGTCTCTTGTGTGACATTACGATTAGCGGGGTTTACCTTTCCGTCGCACTCCATCTCCATGTAGAGGTTGTCGAACTTATCGTCCCTGAACTCCTTAAAATTGGTGAACCACGTCTCCAGCTTCGCAGTCTTCCCAAAATAGTAACCGGACTGGGCGAACATGCGGGTGAAGTACCCGTCCAAGGTTTTAATATCCGTGTGCTCCCAGCTTATGCCCTCATGGACGTACGGTATCCATATGAACTCCTGCCCCCAGCCGAGGATTTTCTCGGAGAGCGAAGCTATGTCCTCCTCGTAAACGATCCCATCGGCGACCTGCCACGGATACTCCAGGTTCCAGTAGAAACCGCTCTCCAGCCCGCCCGTGTTCGTGTAAACGCCGTCAACCCAGCCCTTCCAGTAATCGAGGCCCCTCACCGCAGGTTTTACTGTATGGTGTGAGTCTTCAAACTCCTTCCACTGCTCCTTATCGTCCTTAACGAGCACCGGAATCTCGACGAGGTAAGGGAGCCCCGGGCTCACTTCCCGTTCAATCCACTGTGCAAGATTCTTACCGTCATTGTATCCATCATTGTAAGTGGAGCCGCTCATCGGCATCCCCCCGAACTGTCCGTCTTTACCGCAGGTGTGGAGGGCGATTATGTAGTCGAACCCAAAGGTCGCTCAGGGATGCCGGCTTGTTGGTACCAAACGTTGCGTAGTTCCCACCAAAAGGCTTGAAATGCCAGAGCGCATACTTCGACATGGTACTTCCTCCAAACTTTTATGCTACACGTTATGCAACTCTTAAATATAAGCCTTTCCATTTACTTTAAGTAAAGATTCTTCCTTTTTATCCTGAGTAGAACTCCATTCGGAAGGGCATTTTCACACCCCCTCAATCGATAGGAGCTGAAAGTAAGGCCCCGCAGCAGTGTGGTTGGCCCAAGGAATTCAAGAGCAAGGAACTTGTTCACTGTCATGCGTTAATATCAACCGACAGGTACGAGCGGGAGAAAGTGTTTAAATACCACCGCCAAACTTCAACCGGGATGAGAAATGCCGATGAGGTGCAAGTTCTGCGACAGGCCAGCCTTCATCAAGCTCCATTACCCGAAGACCTACCTCTGCCCCGAACACTTCACGGAGTACTTCGAGAGGAAGGTTAAGAGGACGATAGAGCGCTACAAGCTGATCAAACCGGGCGAGAGGATTCTGGTCGTTGTGAGCGGGGGAAAGGACTCCGCCGTTACCGCCTACGTCCTCAAGAAGCTCGGCTACGAGGTCGAGTGCCTCCACATAAACCTCGGAATAGGCGAGTACTCGGAGAAGAGCGAGGAGTACGCCAAGAAACAGTGCGAGAAGCTCGGCGTTCCCCTCCACATCGTCCGCATTAAGGAGCTGCTCGGAAAGGGCATCGGCGAGGTTAGAACCAGAAGACCGACCTGTTCCTACTGCGGCTTAACCAAGCGCTACATCTTCAACAAGTTCGCCTACGACAACGGCTTCGACGCGGTGGCGACCGGTCACAACCTCGACGACGAGGCGAGCTTCATCTTCGCCAACCTGATGAACTGGAACACGCAGTACTTGGCAAAGCAGGGGCCGGTAACCCCGGCGCAGTTCAACGGAAAGCTCGTGAAGAAGATAAAACCGCTCTACGAGCTGACCGAGAGGGAGGTTGTAGCTTACGCTCTCGCCAACGGTATAGAGTACCACATCGAGGAATGCCCCCACGCGGTCGGGGCTCCGACCATAGAGTACAAGA
>JAMONK010000177.1 GCA_027065835.1 Thermococcus sp.
GAGCTCTTCCCCCAGACCGCTCCAGAGCTCCACCGAGCGCTTCATCATCCTGATGTTGGCCTCCTCACCGAACTGCTGCCTTATTCCGGTTCCGCAGCGGAAGGTCGAGCCGTTGCCGAGGTAGCCCTTTTCAAGGACTACTACGCCCTCCCCCCCGAGCTTGGCCAGGTTGTAGGCGATTGAAAGGCCGATTATGCCGCCGCCTATGATGACGGTCTCCGCCTCACTCCGCATCGTCCATCTCCCCCGCGAGTACTCCCATCATCACCGGTCTCACCGGGACGCGCGTGGCTGGAACCGGGATTTCCTCGGGTTTCCTGCCGGTTTTCCTCGCTATTATCCCTATCACAAGTGGTACGCAGGTCCTGCCCTGGCAGGGGCCCATCCCAATGCGCGTGAGGCGTTTTATCTCCTCGATGTCGGTTATCCCCCGCTCCACCAGTTCCTCTATCTCCTTCAGCGTAACGTCGTTGCAGCGACAGATTATTACCCTCTCCCTCGGATCTTCAGTCATCTTCCTCATCCCCGGGCATCTTTATGGCCCTGACCTCCCAGGCAAGGTCTATGGGCACCTCCACTGTGATAACGGCCGTATCCCCCATGCTCTTTTCGCGTGGGATGACGAGGACAACCCTCCCCCTGCCGGCGGGCTCACCAGTGCGGTTGAGCAGGATCACCTCGTCGCCCCTCTTCGGAACCGGCAGGAGCTCGTAGGGCATCGTTACCCTCGCCCTGTCACCGACGTAGTGCACCATGAAGAAGGCCAGGCCGGGACATATCTGAACGCAGAGGGAGCAGCCCACACACTTCTCGTAGTTTACAATCGGCAGATCGTTGGGAGTCGGCATCTCGATGGCGTTGACGGGGCATACCTCCCTGCACGGCGCACATGGTATCTCCTGCGGGCACTCCGGGACTGCAACTGGCTTCGCCCTCAACCTCTCCTCGCTCGGCTTGGGAATTATTGAGAAGAGCTCCTCCAGGGTGATGTATCCCCTCTGAAGGTAAGGGGGAACCTCACTCACTTGAAACACCTCCGACGAGGACCTTCTTTATTCCCTCCAGCACGTGCCTTCCGAAGGGACCCGAGCGGAACTCGTATAGGTCGCGCCGGGCCTTCCCTATCTCGTCGAGCCATTCTGGGGAGGCAACCCCGGCCTTCAGTGCGGCCGCTATGCCCGCTATCTTTCCCTCCAGCATGGCGGTGGTGGCCTCCTCTATTCCCGCGGAGTCACCGGCCACGAATATCCCCTGGACGGTGGTCTCCATCCTGTCGTCCCTCACGGTCACGTGTCCGCTGAGCTCGCGGACGTACCTTATCTGGCAGCCGGCCTGGTGGAGGAGTTCTATACTCGGTCTAAGACCGACTGCGAGGGCTATGACGTCAACCTCGAAGGTCCTCTCCGTTCCGGGAACTGGCCTCCAGTTCTCGTCCAGCCGGGCAACGACCGCCCTCTCGACCTTCTCCTTCCCCTCGGCGCGCAGGATGGTATGCCTCGTGAGTATCGGAACGCCCAAGCGCCTAACCTTCGCCGCGTGGACGAAGTAGCCGCCGACCTTCGGCATGGCCTCGACTATCGCCTTCACCTCGACACCGGCCTGGATGAGCTGGTACGCCAGAATAAGCCCCACGTTTCCGGCTCCAACGATCAGGACTCTATCACCGGGCTTG
>JAMONK010000178.1 GCA_027065835.1 Thermococcus sp.
GGGAGTCCGTTAACGTTACGGATTACAGCGGGAATACATACAGACTTTCCCTGCTGGATGTCAGCGTAAGCCAGGGCAGGGTTCTTGTTGAGGTAACCCCCACAAACCCGCCAGGGAACGGAGAAACTGCTACACTGGACATACATCAATCCAAAAAGATCGCTGGTCTGGAATTATCCCTGGTCACTGTGTTCGTTGCGGTAGACGGCAAGACCTACGCCAAGTTAGAGGTCGGTGGGCACGTGCTCAAGACCCGGAGCACCACCATCCTGAATCACAACGTCACCATCATCCAGAAGGTCCAATCAAACCAGTCTACGGGAGTTGTTTCTAACAAAACTGCCCGGGTTGAGTTCCAAGCCTCAACCGAAATTTACAGGATCAAGGTTTCTGTGAACGGCGTTCAGAAGCGGGGCTACCTCGTTCGGCACATCGTTAACGTAACTAACGTTCAGGGAAACGTCCAGGCCCTCAGAACCATATACAACATCAGCAAGGACGTTGCCTACAGCGTAGATGACATGATACTTCCCCCTAACGCAATAATAATCCAGAGGGAGCCAGTAATTGCACTCGACATTAAAAACCCTAAGGAGGGTGAGAGGGTAAACCAGACGATCATAATCCTGGCTGACGTACCGAATAGCAAGTTCACCAATGGCATCAAAATAACTCATGAGGTCATTACCCAGAAAAAGGCCGGAGGAAAATCAAAAAGCACCTGCGGGCCCGGGCTGATCCTGCTGATGGCTATGGTACCAATAGCACTCATACGGAAGCAGTGATGGTCGTATCCTGTGGACTTTCCCCACGTTTGTACTTTTTATCCTTTATCGGCCCTCGAGTTTGTAATTGTGAGCTGCTGAGCTTTCAACTGTTATCCCCTAAGCCGTGCCGGGTTTGGCTGTTTTCGGTATGCGAGGGTTTGCTTCGTAAGGGCCGCAAGTTTAAAATAATTCCGGGGGATTTCACTATTGGGGTGAGAACATGGTCGAGATTCCTCTGAAGCGAGTGAGTGGTATATTGTGGGAGATCCCCAAGTTCGACAAAAGAATGCACGTTCCGGGTAGGGTTTACGCTGACGACCAGCTGATAGAGAAGATGAGGGGGGACAAGACCCTTGAGCAGGCCGCCAACGTTGCGATGCTCCCCGGCATCTACAGGTACTCCATCGTCATGCCCGACGGTCATCAGGGCTACGGCTTCCCGATCGGCGGTGTTGCAGCCTTCGACGTGAAGGAGGGCGTTATAAGCCCCGGAGGCGTCGGATACGACATCAACTGCCTTGCACCTGGCTCAAAAGTTCTCACGGAGCACGGGTACTGGGTTAAAGTCGAGGAGATGCCAAAGAAGTTCAAGCTTCAAGGATTGAGGGTTTACAACGTTGATGAGGGCCACAACGATTTTTCAGAGGTTGCCTTCGTCGCCGAGAGGGACGTCGAGGAGAGCGAGCTCGCGGTGAGAATCGTCACGGAGTCAGGGAATGTCATCGAGGGCAGCGAGGACCACCCGGTTCTGACGCCACAGGGCTACGTCTACCTCGGCAACATCGGGGAGGGCGACGAAGTTCTCGTATATCCGTTCGAGGGCGTAGAGTTCGAGGAGAGAAGGGGTGTTCTCTTGAGCGAGAACGATTTTGACGGCGAGGACGGGCAAATAGTGAAGTTCCTGCGCGAGAGGAAGCTACTGCCGCTCCGCTGGGAGGACCCGAGGATAGGAACCCTCGCGAGAATCCTCGGCTTCGCCTTCGGCGACGGTCATCTCGGTGAGATGGACGGCAGGCTCTACCTGAGCTTCTACGGAAGGGAGGAGACGCTAAGGGAGCTCAAGAAGGACCTCCAGAGGCTCGGCGTAAACACCAACCTCTACGTGCGCGAGAGGGGCTACCGCATCGAAACGGTGAGCGGCGAGTACGAGGGCAGGAGCGTTTCGGCCGAGCTGAGGGTTACCTCAAGGAGCTTCGCCCGCCTCATGGAAAAACTCGGAATGCCAAGGGGCAGGAAGGCAGAGAAGGCATACAGCGTTCCTGAATGGATTAAGAGCGCGTCCCTCTGGGTGAAGAGGAACTTCCTTGCCGGACTCTTCGCGGCTGACGGAAGCATCGTCGAGTTCAAGGGCAACACGCCGTTGCCGATAAACCTCACCCAGTCGAAGGCCGAGGGGCTTGAAGAAAACCTCCGGGAGTTCATGGACGAGATAACCGGACTCCTCGCTGAGTTCGGCGTTAGGACGACGGTTTACAGGATAAGGTCAAAGAAGGGCGTAACCTACAGATTGGCCCTCGTCGGTGAGGAGAGCATCAGGAACTTCCTCGGAAGGATAAACTACGAGTACGACCTCGAGAAGAAGGCCAAAGGTTTAGTCGCCTACGCCTACCTGAAGTTCAAGGAGCGCGTTAAGACCGAGAGAAGAAAGGCAGCCGAAATCGCGAGGAAGGTTTACGCGGAAACCGGGAGCGTGACAATGGCCCACAAGGCCGTCAAGAACGTCGTTAACAAGCGCTTCGTCGAGAGGGCGATTTATGAAGGCGAAAAAGAACCGCGCGTTCCCAAGGACTTCCCGACGTTCGAGGAGTTCGCGCGCGAGAGGGGCTACGAGGGCGGCTTTGTCGCCGAGAAAGTCATCAAGGTCGAGAGGGGCAGGCCGAACTACGAGAGGTTCTACGACATCGGCGTCTATCATGAAGCCCACAATTTCATAGCCAACGGAGTGGTCGTTCACAACTGCGGCGTCAGGCTCATCAGAACGAACCTCACCGAGAAGGAAGTGAGACCGAAGATAAAGGAGCTCGTTGACACGCTCTTCAAAAACGTTCCGAGCGGACTGGGGAGCAAGGGAAGGGTGAGGCTCCACTGGACGCAGCTCGACGATGTCCTGGCGGACGGTGCCAAGTGGGCCGTCGATAACGGCTACGGCTGGAAGGAGGACCTTGAGCACCTCGAGGAAAGCGGAAGGATGGAGGGCGCCAATCCCGGGGCGGTCAGTCAAAAAGCGAAGCAGAGGGGAGCGCCGCAGCTCGGCTCCCTCGGCTCCGGAAACCACTTCCTCGAGGTTCAGGTGGTTGATAAGATCTTCGACGAGAAGATAGCGGAAGCCTACGGCCTCTTCGAGGGACAGGTCGTTGTTATGGTTCACACCGGTTCTCGCGGCCTCGGCCACCAGGTGGCGAGCGACTACCTCAGGATAATGGAGAAGGCCAACAGGAAGTACGGGGTTCCGTGGCCTGACCGTGAGCTCGTCAGCGTCCCCTTCCAGACGGAAGAAGGGCAGAGGTATTTCAGCGCGATGAAGGCGGCAGCCAACTTCGCCTGGGCCAACAGGCAGATGATAACCCACTGGGTCAGGGAGAGCTTTGAGGAGGTCTTCAAGAGGAAGGCCGAAGACATGGAGATGGGCATAGTCTACGATGTCGCCCACAACATAGCTAAGGTCGAGGAGCACGAGGTCGATGGGAAGAAGGTCAAGGTCGTGGTTCACAGGAAGGGAGCGACGAGGGCATTCCCTGCCGGCCACCCCGACGTTCCAAGGGCCTACCGCGATGTCGGCCAGCCGGTTCTGATTCCGGGCTCGATGGGAACGGCGAGCTACGTTCTGGCTGGAGCAGAGGGTTCGATGAAGGAGACCTTTGGCTCAACCTGCCACGGTGCGGGAAGACTGATGAGCAGACACGCCGCGACCAGGCAGTACCGCGGCGACAGGCTCAGGAACGAGCTCCTCCAGAGGGGAATCTACGTCCGCGCGGCCTCCCTCAGGGTCGTCGCTGAAGAGGCGCCCGGTGCCTACAAGAGCGTCGACAACGTCGTTAACGTCGTCCACCAGGCAGGGATAGCGAACCTCGTGGTGAGGATGCGTCCCATGGGCGTCGCCAAGGGCTGATGTCCCCCAATCCTCTTTGTTCACCATGTTTGGAGGTTCTTCCATGGGAAAGGAACTAACCCACGTCGATGAGAATGGTGTTAAGATGGTAGAGGTCGGGCACAAGGACGTCATCTTCAGGAAGGCAAAGGCCAAAGGCAGGATAAAGCTGAAACCGGAGACGATAAAGATTGTCAAGGCGGGAAAGACCAAGAAGGGCAACGTCATAGCGGCGGCCCAGATTGCGGGGATTTTAGCGGTCAAGAAGACATCTGAGCTAATTCCTCTCTGTCATCCGATACCGCTGACCGGCGTCGATATAGCCTTCGAGTTCGGAGACGACTACATCGAGGCCACCTGCGAGGTTCGCGCGTACTACAAGACGGGGGTTGAGATGGAGGCCCTCACCGGTGTCACCGTCGCCCTGCTGACGATATGGGACATGGTGAAGGCCGTTGAAAAGGACGAAAACGGCCAGTATCCTGTGACGAGGATTGAGGACGTCCACGTTGTTGAGAAGGTGAAGGGGGAGTGAGCTATTCATCGCAGTAGCCAAGGACGATGTAGTTCACCAGGTTCAGAAGGTCACTGATGAGGAAACCGAAGAGTGTTAAGATAAAGCTCGCGATGAAATTCTGCCTGAGCCACTGCAGGATAAGAACGCCAATCGCCATCCACAGGAGCAGAGTTGGCAGGTCAACGCGGAGCCGGGATTTAAGCGACAGCTCCCTCAGCAGGAGCTTTTCGAGCCCCCTCTCATCCCGGGCTATGTATGAGTGGGTGGGCGCCGAGCTCTTCTTTATCAGCTTTTTCGGTCCTCTCGCGAGGTATGTTTGTCCCTTAAACTTCAGCACGTAGACGTATTCGCCGTAGCTCGAGGCCATGAATGCGTCAATAACGAGTTCTGGATCCGTCTCCTTCTCGAAACGGTGAACATGGGCTCCTCTTACGCGGAGGGCTTCCACGATGTCCTCTGGTTTTGACTTTCTAGGTTTCACCACGGTAACTCTGAACTTTGGATCTAGAAGCTTCGTCAGTATCATACCAACACTGCCCGGCCCGATTGTTACCTTTGTAATTAATAAATCTTCCGATGTTCTCCCGGCAGGTAAGTTTTTTAGACCTTTGCACCTTTCATTGACGATGACCCTTAGACTTAATCCAGAAGCCAGGGCAATTTACCGCTCAATCCGGGAGGGGATAAAGGAAAGGCTAGTTCTAGCTGAGAGTGCGCGTATCCTTGACGGATTTGCGCCAGTATCGGACCCGGGGGAAATTCTGAGAAGGCAGGCATATCTTGGGGAAGGGTTCAAAAAGATACGACCCGAACTCCGTCCGCACCTGTCCAGGATAAATCCGATACGGTTCAGAAGGGATTACCTCCATGACCGGATTCTTATAGTTGACGAAGGCGAGGTGGGAGCCGCCGAGAGGCTTGGTCTCTGTCAGGTGAGCACCGATCCCGCGGATGCGGAAGGCTACCCCCTGGTTCTGAGTACCGTGGGGTATGGACTGGACGTTGACCTGGTTCCGTCCCGTATAGCGCCGGAGCTCTATGTAATGCCCCTGTGGGAGAACATAGAAACTCTCAAAGCACTGGCCTGTATTGGGGAACTGACCGGGGAGGGGAGTGTTGCAGGTGAGATTCTGGGGTCCCTGCTTCGGATGAAGGATGTGATGGAGAAACGGGCGCTCCTTGACTCCCTTGAAGAGGTGGTGGCCGAGAAGGAGCGCCAGCTGAACGAGAGTATATCAGCAAAACTTGAGAAGTTCAGCCTGACACTCAGCGGGAAGGAGCTTTTGGACTTCCTCAGCAGCCTCAAGAGTGGGGACTACGGGGCGATCTTTTCCCATTTTGCTGGAATGGAGGATGAGATCATCGGCCTCGTAAACGAAGCGGAGGGGGAGCTGTCCAAACGCTTTGGCGTTACCGTGGAGTTGTTTTCCCGGGACGATTTCTACCCGGTGAGCGCATCACCGGAGCGCATCGAAGCCCTGAGGGAAGCCCTCGAGAGGGAGCTTAAGGTCGAAACGTACCTGAGGAGCAGGGAAGTCCTTGAGTCGATAATGAACCTGCTCCCGGGCCTCAAGGAGGAACTGGCCATCGTCCATGAACTGGATTTCCTCCAGGCAGTCAAGGGATTCACCGAAGGATTTACGTTCCCGGAGCTCGTGGAGGGTGGTATGGCGTTCATAAACGGAAGACATATCTTCATTCAGAATCCCCAGCCCGTGAGCTATACCGTCGGTAGGAAGCCCGAGGGTTTTCTGGTTCCCGGTCACGGAGAGGTGAAGGGGGAGAGGGTGGTCATCCTCACCGGGGCGAACAGCGGTGGGAAGACCAGTCTCCTGGAGTTGATAACGCAGATAGAGGTTCTCGCCCATATGGGATTTCCGGTGCCGGCGGAGAGGGCGTGGGTCGAGCCCCTTGATGAGATGTTCTTCTTCAGGAGAAAAAGAAGCTCTTACGGGGCCGGTGCATTTGAAACCGCCCTGCGTTCCTTTGTAAGGGCCCTGCGGAGCTCAAGGAAAAAGCGCTCCGAGAGAAAGCTTATCCTGATAGATGAATTCGAAGCGATAACGGAACCCGGTGCCGCGGTGAGGATAATCGGTGGGCTCCTTCAGATAGCCTATGAGCGCGGCTTCTACGTTGTTATAGTCTCCCATCTTGGCGAGGAACTGAGGGAGGAGCTCCCGTTCGCGAGGGTTGATGGGATAGAGGCGAGGGGTCTTGACGATGACCTCAACCTCATCGTTGACAGGCAGCCGGTCTTTGGAAAACTCGGGAGGAGTACCCCGGAACTCATAGTCGAGAGCCTGGCGAGAAGAAAACGGGGCGGAGAGAGGGAGATATTTGAGAGAATCCTTAAATCGTTCAGGGAAGAATGAGCTTACGGTTTACTTCCCGGGGTGCGTGGTGCTCTCATGGGTTCATCCAACCCAGCTCCTCTCCCGGTACCTGCCACGACTCTCTATTTCGTTCATCTTAGCCTTGATCCGTTCGGCTGCTTCCTCTCCCCGGACTTCGGAGTAACCTTCCAAAACCGCCGCGAAACCCCTCTCAAACCATCTGTAATGCGTGCTCTCCATGGCCCTCTTCAGGAGGTGCAGGTCGACGCCCTGGGCCTCCAGCGTCCGGTCAAACTCCGCGAGGCCGAAGTCTATAAGGTAAAGCCGCCCGTTTCGGAGGATCATGTTGCTCGTGGTTAAATCGCCGTGGATTATCCCGGCTTCGTGCAGTCTGCCGATCTGACGGCCGACCTCCCTGCATAGGGAGAGACGCTCATCCATTGGAACCTCCTCCAGGTGTTCCTTCAACCTCTTCCCCTCGATGAATTCCATGACGATCCTCATGTTCCGTATATCGACTTCGTAAACGTACGGACAGTTCACCCCGGCTTCCTTTGCCCTGTGGAGTATCCTCGCCTCCCTGACCGTCCGCTCCTTTCTGAGCTTCCTGTCGATCTCCCCTATACGGTAGCGCTTCGGGATGCGATCCTTTACGATGACCTTTTCGTCGTTCCATGGGAAGTACAGCTCTCCGAACTCCGCTGCGTATATCTTCGCCTCAGCACCCTGTTTTATCAGCTCCATCCCCCTCCCTCCTCAGGCCGAGATCGTTTAAGAACCTTCTATGCTCCCTGATCCTCATCCGGATCGTTACAACGTTCCCAATCTTTATGACGAGGGTCCCGGTATCATCCTTTACAAGAAAGATTGCCGAGTCGGCGCCGTTTTCGGTCACCTTCTCGCGGGCGTACCTCATCCTATCCTCTTCCGAGGTCAGCATGTCGTCCATCAACGACGCCTCGTTCTCAACGTCAACCCCGATCAATCCGTATCCGGGGATCTTCTTCAGGATCACCCCGACTTTTTCAGGGGGCACCCGGTAAATCATCGGCTCCACGGCGCTCACCGTATCCACTTGGCCCAACGGGTTTTAGCCCTTTCCTCAACTTACGGTACTTTTTTGGTCATTCCATCAATATTTTACGGACAATCTGAAATTTTTGACCCAAAACTTTTTATAGAACGCTGACGAAGCGTTTCTGCAAAAACAGATAGTAGGAGGAATGTCAAATGGCACAGTTAAGTGGACAGCCTGTTGTTATTCTGCCTGAGGGGACTCAGAGGTACGTTGGTAGGGATGCGCAGAGGCTTAACATTCTTGCCGCGAGGATCATAGCCGAGACCGTCAGGACCACCCTCGGCCCGAAGGGCATGGATAAGATGCTCGTCGACAGCCTCGGCGACGTCGTTGTCACCAACGATGGAGCCACGATTCTTGACAGGATAGACCTCCAGCACCCGGCCGCTAAGATGATGGTTGAGGTTGCGAAGACCCAGGATAAGGAGGCGGGTGACGGTACCACCACCGCCGTCGTTATCGCTGGCGAGCTTC
>JAMONK010000179.1 GCA_027065835.1 Thermococcus sp.
TGGGTATGCATGGGGGGTGTTTTCTAGGGGGTCGTAAAGATCGCCGGTGAGTTTCCCCCGGTTATCCTAGGGTTATTCGGCCAGGTGGTCTTTAATATTCCTTTAATGTGTTGATAATCGTGTTTTGTCGGGATATCCGCTAATTCTGGGGCAATTAGATATTCCCCCTTGATTTCGAAAAAATTTCGTCATAATGTTGCGGCCATATGTAACAGTGTGGTGCATTCCACAACCGGCTGGTTTGGAGTTCCCGGACTCCAGAAGGGCAGTATTTTTGAATGGGGCTGCTGTACGGTGCTCCCGGTTGGAATTAGTCGATTTAAGCGTGATGTGGTATCATCGCAAACTCTAAAAGGTTCCGTTGCTATTGGTAAGCGGTGATGGGATGTACGTTGTCATAGTCTACGACGTCAGCGTGAAGCGCGTCAACAACGTCAAGAAGTTCCTCCGCCAGCACCTTCACTGGATCCAGAACAGTGTTTTTGAAGGGGAGGTTACGAGGGCGGAATTTGAGCGCATTAAGGCCGGGTTGAAGGATATAATTGATGAAGACGAGGATTCAGTGATAGTGTACCGGCTCCGTTCGATGCCCGAGAGGGAAGTCCTGGGGGTTGAGAAAAATCCGCTGGAGGATGTTCTCTGAGCCTTAGCCCCCAATTGGCATGTTTTCGCTATGGCTTCCTTTCGAGTTCCTCGATGATGCTGGAAGTCTGCTAGCATCCAAGTTCGGGGTCTGACGTTCAGAGGGTTGCCTTGAAGTATTGTTTAGCACTTCGATGAACATCTTTTCGTTGAGGTAAGGTTATAAACATTGAGTCAAATGGTCGTCGGTGAGTATCATGGCGCTGAGCGACAGGCTTGAACTGGTTAATCCTTCTGAGATCAGAAAGCTTTTTGACCTCGCCCAGGGGATTGAGGGCCTTATCTCCCTTGGGATAGGCGAACCTGACTTTGATACGCCGGAACACATAAAGGAGTACGCGAAGGAGGCGCTTGACAGGGGGATGACCCACTACAGCCCAAACGCGGGTTTACCGATGCTCCGCGAGGCGGTTGCAAGGAAGCTCAAGGAGCAGAACGGTGTAGAGGTCGATCCCAAGACGGAGGTCATGATCCTGACCGGTGCAAACCAGGCCTTCCTCATGGGGCTTTCCACGTTTCTCAAAGACGGTGAGGAGGTCCTCATTCCTGGCCCGATGTTCGTGAGTTACTCCCCATCGGTGATTCTAGCCGGCGGAAAACCCGTCGAGGTTCCGACCTACGAAGAGAACGAGTTCCGCCTCTCCGTGGATGACTTGGAGAAGCACGTGACCGAGAAGACGAGGGCGCTCATCATAAACACCCCCAACAACCCGACCGGGGCCGTTCTCACGAAGAAGGACGTTGAGGAGATCGCCGATTTTGCCGTTGAGCACGACCTCATAGTCTTCAGCGACGAGGTCTACGAGCACTTCGTCTACGACGGCGCGAGGAACCACAGCATCGCCTCGCTCGACGGCATGTTCGGGAGGACGGTGACTATAAACGGCTTCTCAAAGACCTTCGCCATGACCGGGTGGAGACTCGGCTTCGTCGCCGCTCCCTCATGGATAATCGAGAAGATGGTCCGCTTTCAGATGTACAACTCGACCTGTCCGGTCACCTTCGTCCAGTACGCGGCCGCCAAAGGGCTCGAGGACGAGAGAAGCTGGAAGGCCGTCGAGGAGATGAGGAGGGAGTACGACAGGAGGAGAAACCTCGTCTGGAAGCGCCTCAACGAGATGGGCCTTCCGACGGTGAAGCCCAAGGGGGCGTTCTACATATTCCCGCGCATCAGGGACACGGGCTTGACAGACCACGAGTTCAGTGAGCTCATGCTGAAGGAAGCAAGGGTCGCGGTCGTTCCGGGCTCCGCCTTCGGAAAGGCCGGCGAGGGCTACATAAGGATAAGCTACGCCACCGCATACGAGAAGCTTGAGGAAGCCATGGACAGGATGGAGAAGGTTTTGAAGGGGAAGGGGCTGGTCTGATCAGAGCCTGGCCAGCTCAACGTTTTCCACCTTCTTTTTTCCGGCATCGAAGTCGATCACCGCGTAGTACCCCCTGAACAAGGGGCCGGGGTTGAGCACGACCGTGTCCTCTATTCTATCAACGCCCCTACCCTCGTGTATGTGCCCGGTGACCACAAGCGGCGGGCGGTTTTCCTCTATGAACCTTCTGAGTGTCCTGCTTCCGACGTGTCTGCCTAGGTGGGCTCTGTCGGCGATCGTCCCGTACGGAGGGGCATGGGATAGGATCAGGTCCCCGGGCTTGTAGTTCCGCTCAAGGATCGAGGCTATCTCCTCCTCCGTAAGTTCCCATATCGTATGGAAAGGCGTTTTGTTGGAACCACCGATTCCAACTACCCCGAGGCCGCTGATGTCGACGCGCCTTCCGTGAACGCCGATTCCAAGCCCATCCAACAGGTCCGGGACGTCCCCGCCGTCGCAGTTGCCGTGAACCGCCAGCAGGGGGATCCCAAGGTTCAGCAGGGGATCAAGGATGCCCCTCGCGTGCTCGGCCCCGCCGAAGTGGGTTATGTCCCCGGCTACCAGGAGCACATCAACCTCCATCCGGGTCAGGGTTTTGGCGAGCCCGCGGGCCCGCTCCAGTTTTCCGTGTACGTCGGTTATCGCCACGATCCTCATGTCATCACCTCCCCTCCATCAGGTAGGGGAGTATCTCCCCGTACGAGTCGCTCCAGTCAACGATCCCTACACGCCGCTTGATGCCAGCTTGGAGGAGGGACAGCACTTCGTTCAGGACTTCTTCGGGCCCCTTACCTGTGGTGTCCACCTCAAGGACGTTCTCGTTCTCCTCAACGGCCTCAACGAGGATCACGTCCACGAACTCCGCCTCGACGTTCTCCGCCAGTTTCTTCGGGGGATACCCTCTCACCTTCAGTCTCTCGGCCACCGCCCCTGGATGGAGCCGTAGAACGATCACGATGTCCGCTGGTATGAAATGGCTAAGATGGCCGTCGATCACGACGTTTCTTTCCCTGAACTCCTCGGAGGCTAGACGTGCGAGCTCGTCCACGTCTATCTCGATCTCGTCCCCAGCGCTCTCGCCGATACCTTTCTCCAGGGCAAAGTCCCTGACGCTAACGTACTCGTATCCGAGCCTTTCAGCCAGAAGCTTTGAAAGCGTCGTCTTGCCCACGCCGGGTGTTCCGGTTACCGTTATTATCATGGCCTCCCCCGCTACACAAGGAACCCGGAGTTTATATCCCTTTGTTAGTTGATCGTCGAAATTGATTTTGGCAGATAGCGAAAAACTTTTAAGGTTTGGACTCCCTATATAGGGCAGGTGACCGCAATGGAGAGGATTAAATCCCAGGGCAGACTCCTCAGGAAAAAGCTCCACGTTGTGAAGGAGCAGAAGAAACTCCTTATGCTTGAGGAGGCAAGGCTTGTAAGGCTGGCCCGGCAGAAGGGCGCCACCGTTAAACAGCTCGCGAAGGTCAAGGAAGAGAAGGCACGTTTAATGCTGGAGGAAGCGAAACTCGTAAGGGTTCTCAAGCAGAACGGCTACCCGGCGATTTGAGGGTGGTTTCCTTTTCCCCGGTTTTAATGGACCTTAACAAATGAGAAAACGTAAGGGTAAAATGGTAAGAAGGATCAGAAGACGTTGAGCTTGTCCTCGAGTATCATCTTCTGGATCCTGGTTATGTCGCCGAGCCAGGCATCCGCTATCTCGTAGGCCGGTTTCTGGATGGTCTCGATGCTGTAGCCCTTCTTCGGGATGACCTGAACGCTTGCCACGAGCGGCTCGTCGATGGGCTTGCCTATCTGGCTCAGGATTCTGACGTAGACCTCCTCAACACCCTCTACCCGCTCCGCTATGTCGTTGGCGATGAGCATCGAGAGGAGGTTGTATATCTTCCCAACGTGACTGACCGGGTTCTTTCCGGCGGCGGCTTCCATGCTCATGTGCCTGTTGGGGGCGATGAGCCCGTTGACGCGGTTGCCCCTCCCAACGCTTCCGTCGTCGCCGGCCTCGGCGCTGGTTCCGGTGACGGTTATGTAGTAGATGCCCTTACCCGGATCGTCGGCGGTGTTGACGTAGACCTTTGTGGGCCTCTCGGTGTGGGCCTCGACCACCTCCCACGCTGCATCGTGGATGGCCTCCTTGACGGCCATGTAGTCGTCCGGGGTGTCGACCTCGCTGTCAACTATCGCGGCCGCTATGGTGAGGTCTATCTCGTCGCCCTTTCTGAGCCCCATGACCTTGATGTCCTCTCCAACCGCCGGCCACTTCTTCTTGAACTCGTCGCTGTTGAGGAGCTTCTCGGTCTCGTAAACTATCTTCTCGGTCTCGCTGAGCGGGGCGTAGCCGACGCCGAAGCTGGTGTCGTTCGCGAGCGGAATCGGGTTCTCCTTGGCCTTGTTGAAGACACCAACGAGGTCAACGCTTCCCTGGCCGATGCGGGAGTCGATGACGACGTGGTTCTCAAGGTCGAGGTGCCTGACGGCTTTCCTGAGGTAATCCTTGGCCGCCTTTATGGCGACCTCGTGAACCGGGAAGAACTCGCGGTCGATCATCTCAACGGCCCTTCCTGAGAGGAGGATGTATATCGGCTTTATGACCTCGCCGCCGCCGAACTGGGGGTACGCCCTTCCACCGACGACCTCAACCTGGTCGGTGTTGTGGTGAAGGATGATCCCGTACCTCTTCACGTACTCCCTGCTCAGGGCCCTGCTGACGGCCTCGGCGAGACCATCCGCTATGCTGTCTGGGTGTCCTATACCCTTCCTCTCAACGAGCTCAACCTGCTGCATTTCAACCGGGGTCCTCATGAGCTCCTCAACGACTATGTTCCTAACCTTCTCGGCCATGATCGTCACCTCAAAACGTCTGTATGAGCGGGTCTGTTCATCACTTTATATAATTTTCGGCATGAATTCAAAGGTCCAATATTCCTGTTGGTTATTAAATTCAAAACCCTTGGAATTCTTCTCGAAAAATCTCCACTGAGCATCCGGCTACCCCCGATGGCCCGGGCCCACATTTTTAAGGTCCCTGCCCAACTTCCTCCGGTGAGAGCATGGGTCTGAAGGAGATAATAACGGAGATTAGAGAGGTTCTGGACGAGAAGGACTCGCTTAGAGAGGGCGCTTTAAGGCTCACGCGCGAGATAATAAGACTCAGCGGGGACACCATAAAAGCCCTCCACAGGGGAGAGGTGGAAAAAGCGGAGGGGAGGCTGGAGCTCACCCGCGAAAAGGTCGGGGAACTCAGGGACATGCTCCGCGGACACCCGGACATCTACCACACCGGCTACGTCCAGAGTGCCCATCAGGAGTTCGTGGAGGCGAGCCTTTTCTTCGCGTACATGAGGGGTGGAGATTTTCCATCCCCCCGAGAACTCGGGGTGCCCCACGCGGACTACGCCCTTGGAATCGGCGATTTCATCGGAGAACTGCGCAGACACTTCCTCCTGCTTCTACTTGAGGGGGACCTTGAGGGTGCGGAGGAAACCTACCGCTTCATGGAGGAGGTTTACGAAGAGCTGATGATGCTGGAGTACCCTAAAGGGCTGGTGAACATCCGTCAGAAGCAGGACCAGGCCAGGCACATCTTGGAGAGAACGCTTGAGGACCTGACCCGGGCCAAGCTCGGCAGGAGCCTTGAGGAGAAAATCGAGCGGGGTATTTTAAAGAATTAATTAATTACATAATTAGGTGATTATGTGATTGATGAATTGAAGCTGAGCCGGCTCGCGGAGGTTCAGAGAAAGCTTTCGATGAAGGTTGTTGAGGGAGGTCTCAGACCCGAGGGGGTCAGAACGGTGGGGGCAGTCGATGTCTCGTACCGTGGGGACACGGCGAGGGCCGCTTTTGTGCTCTGCTCGTTTCCTGACTGCGATCTCCTGAAGAAGAAGGTCGTGGAAACCGAGGTTCTGGCACCGTACGTGTCCACGTTTTTCTTCCTTCGTGAGACGCGGCCCCTGTTGCTGGTTCTCAGGGGTGAGCAGTTTGACGTACTCCTCGTGGAGGGACATGGGAGGGCCCATCCACGCGGTTACGGGCTGGCCAGCCACATCGGTCTATTGCTGGGAAGGCCGACCATAGGGATTGCAAAGCGTCCCCTTCGGGGAAGTCCGGCGGGTTCCTACAAACTCGTGGGAAAAGCTTATGTAAGCGTCGGTCATCTGGTGGACTTGGAGTCCGCGGTCGGTATAGTGGAAGCGGTGCTCGAAAGGGGATACCCCAAACCGCTCAGGCTTGCGGACAGGCTTTCAAAGGGGCGATGGTGATGAAGAAGCTCAATCTCCTGCTGATCCTTGTGAAGAGGGGGGCCGTTGGCGAGAAGGTCAGGGTGACCATCAGAGAGCTCGCCGATGATCTTAAGACATCCCCCCAGTCGGTCCTTAGGCTCCTTGAGGAGATGGAGGAAGAAGGACTCCTCAAACGGGAAACGGAAGGCAAGAAAACGTACATGGAGCTCACGCCGGAGGGACTTCGTTTTCTGGAGGACGTCTGTGACCGGATCTCCAGCGCCCTGTACAACGGTGTCATCCTGGGGGAGGTTGTATCCGGGATCGGAGAGGGCGCGTACTACGTCAAGCAATACGCTCCCCTCATACGGGAGTACCTCGGGTTCGACCCCTACCCCGGGACCCTCAACATCCGGGTTCTCTTCCCAAAGACCATATTCGATGCCCTCTGCAACGTGAGGCCAGTGGTACTGCCCGGATTCACGAAGGGGGGGCGGACCTTTGGTGACGTTCGGGCGTACCCGGTCAGGATCAGGGGGCTGGAGGGAGCGATCGTTGTCCCGTCCAGGACCATTCACCCGCCGAAGATCGCGGAGATAATTGCGCCCGCGTACCTGAGGGAGGAGCTGAACATCAGGGACGGGGACCTGGTAAAGGTGACCGTTAGGGAGTGATAGAATGGACCCCAGGCTGAAGCAGGTTATGAGCGGTGCCGGTGCGGGGATGACACTCGCGTTTCTGGTTGTTGTGAAGTTCCTGAGTGCGAGCGCGGGGATAAGGGGAAGCCTTCCGTTCTTCCTTGCGGGGATAATCCTAGGGGCGCTTGTGGGCTGGGCATCGAAGCCCGTCACCAACACGTCGGCCTTCGCGTATCCGCTTGGCATCCTCGTGGCGTTTGTACTGGGGACCCTCTGGTTTACAGGCAACGCCACCCTAACGGCTACGTTAACCATCACCGCGGCCGCGGTGGGTGCCCTCTACCTCACGGCACCCCGGGGTTTTACGGACGTTGTCCTAACACCCATAACGTACTTCGGCGGAATGCTGACGGCCCTGATGGTTCTCGGCAGTGTTGAATCCCTGTGGGAGACCCAGGGTGCGCTTCTGAGCATAACCCTGTCCGGAATTTTTGGGGCCGTCTTCGCCTTCTTCGTGGTGATGTTCAGGTTCCTGGTCGATGTCCCCAGGAGGATGGGTCGATGAGCTGGCCTTCCTTCCACCCCAAAGGGCGGGGCTTTCAGAGGAAAAAAAGTAAACCTTAAATACAACCGGGATAACTTATTCAGGTGGTTAAAATGGTGATGAGACTCTCAAGGCTTTACGGGAAGCAGATCTACAACACCAGGGGGAACTACGTTGGCTACGTCGATGAGATTCTCATCGAGATCGATCGGGGCAGCGGAAGGGTCCTGGCGCTTGGACTTCCCGGTGAAAAGGTGGGTGTTCCGTACAACAGGGTAACCGCGATAGGTGACATAATCCTTGTGGAAGCAAAAGAAGGTTGAAGAGATTATTCTTTAACTTTTAACGCCTCAAGGAACTTCTCCGTTATCGCCTCCTCCGCCAGCCTGAGGAGGGAGTTTTTGTCCTTGGCGAGCCTGAATATCCCCAGGGGTATCCTTGCACCGCCAGACTGGCTGTGGCCGCCCCCCGTCCCGATGTCGCCGAAGGCCTCCCTCATCACCGTACCGATGTTGACGCGGACATCGCGTGTTCTGGCCGATATCTCTATCCTATCATCGACGATACCGAATACCAGTACGGTTGTTATCCCCTCAAGACGCAGCAGGAAGTCGGCCGATTCCGCCACGGCGTCCCTGTTGGTTATGAACCCAACGTTCGAGACAACCACGTTCTTGTATATGCGCCTGTTCATGATGGCCTTCGCGAGTATCTCGGCGGTTTCCGTTGAGATGTCCGGGTGTTCTATCTTATC
>JAMONK010000180.1 GCA_027065835.1 Thermococcus sp.
TATCACTGCCATAGTTGGTTATCAGGCCGAGATAGCTCTTGGAGGAGAAGTGGGCTACGGAAGTGGCAATATACTGCTCTTCGTGGTTGGTGGGGTACTGGGATTCGTGCTCTCACTGATGCTTCTTCCGATGTCCCTCTTCCATGCCCTTACTGGAGATCTCTACTATCCCCACGATAGGCCGCTGCTGATTGCATGGTTGCTCATGATAGTTCTGACACTTCTGATTGGGATGGTTTACGTGAAAGAAAGAAGAAGACGGCTCATGGAACTGGAAGGCCAAGTCCCTTCAGAATCATCCTCAGGGCCAGAACGGCCATAACAATTGCGAATGCTTTTTTCAGACTGCTTGCCCGTGTCCTCTTCGCGATCCTTGCTCCCACCTGTGCTCCTATTATCAGACCGGGCACGAGGAGAAGCAGCCACTGGGTCTCCACGTTGCCCATGGCGTAGTGCTTGAGCGCTCCTGCGGTTGCTGTGAAGACTATCGCAAAGCTTGATGTTGCCACGGCGTAATGAATTGGCAGGCCGAGGTACGTCAGGAATGGTACGTTGATTATCCCGCCGCCGACGCCAAGGAGACCGCTCGTAATCCCTGCGAAAAAGCCGCCAACCGGGACGAGCTTGTAGTTGACCTTCACATCCTCGAGTTTGACCTCGCTCGGTTCAGCCGTCTTTTTCTTGTATATCCTGATAGCCACTACCACGAGAGCGAGACCGAAGATGACCTTCAGCTGGGCGGCGCTTATAAAGGAAGTCATCCACGCGCCGATGTAGGCACCAACTACGGCCGTTGAGGCCAGCAGAAGTCCGACCTTGTAGTGTATTCTCTTCTGGCGAGAGTACGCCAGCGCCGAGCTGAGGGACGTAAACACGACGGCAGCACTGGAAGTTCCGACGGCGTGGTGTATCTCGACGCCGAGGAAGTTCAGCGTTGGAACTATCAGGAAGCCTCCACCTAGGCCAAAGAGGGCCGCAAGGATGCCGATGAAGATACCGACCGCGAAGTAACCGAGGTATTTTAGCAATCAATCACCTCCTCTTCTGGATTGAAAGCTCACAGTTCGAAGGTTATCGCCTCTATAAGCTTTATCAATGCCTCAAGGTCCGCCAGATGTAGGGTCTCGACCTCACTGTGGAGGTACCTTATCGGAACGCTCAGGGCGAGGACCTCACTCTTGTGCTGGAAGACGGATGCGTCCGTCCCGCCGCCCGTCACGCCCACCTGAAGGGGAATCCCGTTCCTCGACGCTATCTCGGCGACATTTCTGGCGAGCTTCCTAGTGTAGATCGCGGAGTTGTCCACGGCCCTTATCACCGCTCCCCCGCCGAGCCTTACGTCTCCGGTTATGTCACCGCAGCAGGCAAAGGAGTCTACAGCAAAGGAGTACTTTGGAGTGTAATGCTCGGCCAGAAACTTCGCTCCCTTGAGGCCTATTTCCTCCTGCACTGTGAAGGCGAAGATCCACTTTCCATCGAGGTCGTGGTCAACGAGGTCCTTTATTGCCTCAACCAGTGCGACGACACCGAAGCGGTCGTCAAGGGAGCGGGTCGAGACATAGCGGTCCTTGAGGACCGCAAAGTGCTTCTTAAAGACCGCGTAATCTAGCACCTTGACTCCAAGCGCTTCCGCCTCCTCCCTGCTCTCGGCGCCGATATCGATGACCAGCTTGCTCCAGGGAACCGTGTCGAACTTCCTTTCAAGGTTGAGGTGCACCGGAAGTGCCCCGATGACGCCGTCGAGCTTCCCGTTCTCGGTTATAACGTCGAGGTGCCTGCCGTAGAGGATTCTATCGTCTATTCCACCGATCTTCCTGAAGGTGAGCTTTCCGTCCGGTCTTATGCCCGTTATCAGAAGGCCTATTTCGTCCATGTGGGCCATGAAGATGCCCTTGAGTTCGCCCTCGCCGAGCTCAACGACGAGGTTTCCAATGGTGTCAACCGTGTGGTCGGCGTAGGGTTCAAGCCACTCAGCTATCTTTTCCCGTATCCTTTCCTCATAACCGGAAATACCGGGAATCCCGGTTATTTCCCTCAGCTCCTCAACAAGCATCACAACCACCTCAAAGCATCTTAACTTCCTCTGGGGAACGTATCTCAACCACCTCACGGTTCACGAGCGTCTCCGGGACTTCCCCCCTGAGAACGGCGAGGAGATTCTTAACGGCCTGGAAGCCCATGTCCTCCATGGCTTCCTTTGAGAGGCCTGCATGGTGGGGAGTCAGAACGGTCTCCCACTCATGTTCAAAGAGTTCGTGCTCTTGAACGGGCTCGTTTTCAAAGACGTCCGTTGCATAGCCCTTCAGCTTTCCCTCCTCAATGGCCTTCACGAGGGCCTTCTCATCGACGAGCGTCCCGCGGCCGATATTGACGAGGTATTTGCCCTCCAGGAGCTCCAGCCGCTCCTCGTTGATGATGTGATACGTCTCTGGCGTGGAGGGAAGGGCCAAAATCACGATATCGCTCTCCTTCAGGACGTCTTCGAGCGGCATATATCTTGCCCCGACTTCTTTTTCAATATCGGGCTTCTGAGAGCGGGACCAGTAGAGTATCTCTGTGCCCATCGCCTTCATTCTCCTCGCTATGGCCTTTCCAATGGCGCCCATCCCGAGGATTCCGACGGTCTTGCCGTAGACGGTCTCTATGTCCTTAAAATCGCTCCATATCTTCGCGTGGCTGTCCCACTCCCCGGAGCGTATGAGTCTGTCGGTGTAGTGTATCTTCCTGAGGAGCGCTACCGTCAGACCAACGGCAAACTCCGCAACGGCCTCGCTGAGAACGCCCGCGACTTTTGTGACGTATATTCCCCTTTCGGTTGCAGCTTTAACGTCAACGTGGTCGTAACCGGCGGAATGACAGCTGATGACCTTTAGCCTTTCGGCCCCCTCTATGACTTCGCGCGGAAACCTGTTCAGCGGGGAGATTATGACGCCATCAAACTCTCCTATCCTTTCTTTGAGCTCATCGGCGCTTGGATACAGGATGAACTCGACGTCCGCATACTTCTTTAACTCCTCAACTGGTTTGCTCTTCATCTTGAAGAGAACGGCCACCTTCGGCCTCATGGTATCACCTTAAGATGCTTATCGAAACGACCCTAATAAGGTTTTTGCATAGGTTCGTCAAAAAGCTGAGCCGCCACCGGGAAAACTTAAAAACTTTTCCGGTTTCTCCCTCTAGGTGGTGCAGATGGCGGGTAAAGTTAAGAGGAAAAAGTGGAGCGAGAATTTCAGCGAGTGGTATAATGAGCTCATTGAGACCGCTGGAATCCAGGACAAGCGTTATCCTGTCAAGGGGATGAACATATGGCTCCCCTACGGACTGAAAATCATGAGGAACATTGAGAGGTTCATACATTCCGAGATGGAGAGAACGGGCCACGATGAGGTTCTCTTCCCAGCGCTCATCCCTGAAACCGAGTTCCAGAAGGAGGCCGAGCACATAGCGGGCTTTGAGGGCGAGGTCTTTTGGGTTACCCACGCGGGCCACGACCCCCTCGACATCCGGCTTATCCTCAGACCCACGAGCGAGACGGCCATGTACTCCATGTTCTCGCTCTGGATACGCTCCCACGCGGATCTGCCCTTCAAAGTTTACCAGATGGTCAACACCTACCGCTACGAAACCAAGCACACGAGGCCCCTCATCCGCGTCAGGGAGATAAGCCGCTTTTTTGAAGCCCATACGGCCCACGACAGCTTCGAAGATGCCGAGAGGCAGATAACGGAGGACCTCGAGATATTCGACAACCTCGCGAAGTTCCTCGCGGTTCCCTACATAGTCTCCAAGAGACCAGACTGGGACAAGTTCCCGGGCGCTTACTACTCCCTCGGGGCAGAGGTCATGATGCCCGACGGCAGGACTCTCCAGATTGGAACCATGCACAACTACCGCCAGAACTTCGCGAAGGCATACAACATACAGTACGAGACGGAGGAAGGGGAGCACGAGTACGTCCACCAGACCACCTTCGGAATGAGTGAGAGACTTCTCGCGGCGGTTATGGCCATTCACGGCGACGACAGTGGTCTCGTCCTTCCCCCGACCATTGCTCCGATACAGGTAGTGATAGTACCGATCCCCAAGAAGGATGCCGAGGCAGACGTCTTCGCCTACGCCCGCAAGATTGCAGACGAGCTCAGAACCGCCGGAATTCGCGTTCACGTCGATGAGAGGGATATACGACCCGGCAGGAAGTACTACGACTGGGAGCTGAAAGGTGTCCCCGTGAGGATAGAAGTCGGCCCTAGGGACCTTGAAGGGAATAAGGCGGTAATAGCGAGGCGCGACACCCTCACCAAGGAAGTCGTTGAAAGGGCGGTGATAGTCGATGCCATCAGGAGAACCTTCGACGAGATCATGGAGAACCTTTACAGCCGTGCGAAGGCGTTACTTGAGGACCACATAAAGCGCGTCGAGACCATTGAGGAGGCCAAAGAGGTTTTCGAGGACAGGCGGGGTATAGTTGAGATCCCCTGGTGTGGCGAGGAGGAGTGCGGCCTCAGGATGGAGGAAGAACTCGACGCAAAGATGCTGGGGACACCCTACCCGGACGAGACGGCCAAGGCCCCCGAGGGTAAGAGATGTCCTGTCTGCGGCAGGGAGGCAAAGTTCATCGCGAGGTTCGCGAGAACGTACTGAACCTCGATCTTCCTTATTCTACTTATTCTATTTGGGTAAATATGAAAAAGGGGAGTCAAAAGCCGATGGTCTTAGTCCAGTTGATCCCCCTCTCCTGAAGGGCGGCCTTGAGTGTATTGATCGCAGCCTCAATGTACAGGTAGGCCTTTCTTATGTGAATGCTGAAGATCATCCATCCAAAGTCCCGGTAGTCCGTGGGTATGCCGTACTGCATGGACTCGTTGTATTCCCTGCTGGCGTTTATGTAGAGATCCATGGCAAGCTCCAGGGTCTTGTTGCTGACGTTCGCCTGGGCACTGAGGTTGTAGAGCCCGTTGAATTTCTGGTCATCGCTCCGGTACATGTAGTACCAGGCGAGGGACTGCTTCAGAAAGTTCTTGTAGTTCCACTGGAGCGCTCCGGCGGTTCCGGCGAGGGGAGCCAAAAGGACAAACGCCGCCAGTATGAACACAGCGACCTTTCTCATAATCCCACCTCCTCCAAATGTATTCATTTGTCATGACTTTTAAAGATTCTCCCGTGAAGCTTTAAAAGCCAGGTGTCAATGGACGACTATGCTACTCGGAATCCACGACGGTCACGACGCTGGTGCAGTGCTCATAGATGGGGATAGTGTGTTCGCCGTCAACGAGGAACGACTCAACAGAATCAAAAAATACCGGGGATTCCCGATCCTGAGCGTAAGGAAAGTCCTGGAGATGGCTGGAGCTGATCCAGAGGACGTTGAAATCATAGCCATTGCTGGCATATTCCGGAAGCAGAAGCGTCTCATGGAGCTTGAGGACAATTTGAAGGCGATATTCGGCCCCGGATTCAAGAGGAAAGTAATTTTCGTTGAGCATCATCTGGCCCACTCGGCCTCGGCCTACTACACCTCTGGCTGGAGAGATGCGCTCGCGGTAAGCATTGATGCCGCGGGAGACGGACTGAGCTCCTCGATTTACGTCGCGAGAGACGGCGAGATGATACGAATCGCTCAGAGCACCTACCCAGACTCCCTAGGGGACTTCTACGCCTCCGTTACCGAGCTTTTAGGGTTCAAACCGATGCGCCACGAGGGCAAAGTCATGAGCCTCGCCGCCTACGGGAGGCCAACCTACGACCTGAGCTCAATAATAGAACTCAACGGCCTCACCTTTGAGAACCACCTCGGGGTTATAGGGGTTGAAGCGACGAAAAAACTGGCGGAGTTCTTCGGATATCCCCCAAATCGGGCGAAGGAAATTGCGGCCCAAATGAAGCGCGGAAAACTCGAGGGGGAGCTTCAGAAAAAGGCCATAGAGATAGCGGCGAGCGCCCAGGCCCACCTGGAGAAGCTGATGGAGGAGTTGGGAGTTAAACTGAATGATAAAGGCCTCCCCCTGGCTTACGCCGGTGGTGTTGCCCAGAACGTCAAGGCCAACGTGGTTCTGCGGAGAATCTTTGGGGACGATAACCTCTGGGTCTTCCCGGCGATGGACGATGGGGGTCTGGCCTTTGGGGCGGCGGTCTTTGTGAAGGCCCAGTTCGAGAGGCTTGACGGAAGGTGGAGGCCCTCCAGACTGGAGCACGTTTACCTCGGCCCCACATACGGGCCTGAAAAAGTCGAGGAGCTGTTGAAGAAGGAGGGGCTGGAGTTCGAGGAGGTCGATAGGTCTTTCATCGCCGACGCCCTCGTGGATGGGAAGCTCGTTGGCTTTTTCCAGGGAGCGATGGAGTTCGGGCCGAGGGCTCTGGGCAACCGCTCGATTCTAGCAAATTCCATGGATGGCACCGTTAAGGAGCGGCTCAACGTTGCCCTGAAGAGGGATGTATTCCAGCCATTTGCGCCTTCCCTGGTGTGGGAGAAGGCCGAGGAATACCTCGGAGACCTGAACGGCAGGCCCAACGAGTTCATGACCATGAGCTACAGGGCGAGCGAGGAGTTCAGAGAAGCCGCCCCCGCCGTCGTTCACGTGGATGGTACAACGAGGCCGCAGGCGGTTAGAAGGGAAGTTAATCCCCCGTACTACGAGATAATCAAAGCCTTTGAGCGGAGAACCGGCCTGGGTGCGGTGCTGAACACGAGCTTCAACATGCATGGCGAACCCATCGTCTGCTCACCGGAGGACGCGCTGAGAACGGCCAAAAAAGCGGGTCTCGACGTCCTCGTGATTGAGGGTTTTGCAGTTTGACATTGACGACCGTTATCCAATGAACATCCGTCAATCCCCAAAGGAGGACTCCATCTCGAATACCCTTTCGAAGACCGTCTTGTGGTTTCCAAAGGCCTCGAACATCCTGCTGGAGTAGTTGGCGGACGCGGTTTCGAGGAACTCCCGCAGGTTCCGGCTTATCTCCTCGTTCATGGGGACGTGAAGTGGCGCGGGCTCGTAGTAGTCCAGACCTTTCATGAGGGCCGTTGAGAAGTACCAGAGGGTTTTTCTGACTTTTCTGCCTTTTATCCGGGAGAAACTGGCTTCCATACAGTTGAACGCCGCATGGAGGAGGACTATCATGTCGATTTCAACGCCCTTTCTGAGCAGTTTTTTCCTCCCATCATCCCCGCTCATATCCCTAATCCGGTATCCACTCCTCGTCTGCTTATCGTACGGGACCCTGACGTCGTAGATACCCTCTACCCTAGGGTCGTAGACTAGAACCTCGGTCCCACCAACGATGTAGAGCCTTTCGCCCCTGACCTCGACGACAGTGTTCTCGGTACTCAACACCGGAAGTCCATGGGCCAGTGCAAGGACGGACATCGTGCTCTTGCCGGTGTGTGGGTAGCCCACGAACAGAACCGCCTTTCCGTTCGGTGCGACCACCCCAACGGAGTCCGTTATGAACATCCTACCTGCTTTGGCACCCGCCCTAGCGGCCGCCTGAAGGATGAAGAAAATCGGTGCCTCGTTCCCGTAGGCGGAGGGAACATCAGATTCAATCTTGTAAGAATCAACACCTAGGTGATCGTAGCTGGCGCTGAATACGCGGAACTTCTCCCCCTTAAAGCGCTCGACGACA
Source organism: Thermococcus sp. (assembly GCA_027065835.1). GTDB lineage: Archaea > Methanobacteriota_B > Thermococci > Thermococcales > Thermococcaceae > Thermococcus. The sequence goes on from JAMONK010000180.1 coordinate 7,624, forward strand.
ACCTGTGGGCCGCCGGAACGAATTTCAACGTCGGGGAGGTACCGTCTTGCGAAAAGGCCAAAGAAACCGTCTTTAAAACCATCATCGAGCTCACCTGTGAACCGAATATTAACTCCGCCCGTTCTCATGTCCCCCAACCCTCCCTGTATGGAGGCCAGCGGGGGTGTTTATAACGTTTCCGCAAAAAAGTCATCATGGGAAATGTGATAGGGGTCTGAAAATCAAGGGGAAGAAGAGGGCGACCCTCACTCGAGGGCGGCCAGGAGCTTCTCCATGAACATCTTCTCGGGGTAGGCACCCTCGAACTGGACCTTGTCCTCGCCGTCCACCTGGATAACTATCTTCGGAACGGCCATGACGCTGTACTGGTCGGCCCACTCTGGGTACTCGATGGCCTCGACCATGTCGCCGAGTATCTTGCCCTTGCCGGCGTTGGCGTTCTCAATGGCAAA
>JAMONK010000181.1 GCA_027065835.1 Thermococcus sp.
CCGTGTTCTGAGTGCCATAGAGGAGAAGGCCAATGAGCTTAAGATGGACGGTTATCAGCCGGACGTGGTATTGTTCGGCGCCGAGGCGTACGAGTACGTAAAAGCCCAGGTTGCCGAGGAGTTTGGCGGCGAGGAGGAGGTCCTGGAGCTGTCCGGGATAACGGTCAGGATCCTCGATGAACTCGACGGTGACGGGGTCGTTGTAGACTCCAGCGCCCTGGGCCTCGGACTCGGCGGCGCCAAGCGCTTTAAGGTCGTTGAGTGAAGCGGTAGCCCCTGAGCAGCAGCAGACTCAAAGCCACAGCCATCACGTCGGCCAGACTTCCGGGGTTCCTCAAGTCCCCCTCCTCCCTCATGAAGGCGTCGAGTTCTTCAGCGCTCATCTCCCCGTTCAGGACACTCCTGGCTTTTCTCATGACCAGCCTCGCCTCGTCCATCCCGGCCTTCCTAACTATCAGGGTATCGGGAACCGTCGCCAGCAACTCAAGAAAGGCCTTCCCCACGGCGTCCTCCAGGGGATTCTCCTTAACCAGGGAGTACAGACGCGCGAAGGTTTTGTAGCTGAGCTCGTAGCCGTTTACCCACTCACAGAACACCAGCTCTCTATCGCAGCTGATCTCGGCCAGCCTCTTCAGGTTGACGTTGTCCTTGAAGACCTCCCTAAAAGAATCGTCGCTGTAGACGTCGTACTTGACGCCGCTCGGGATGCCCTTGGGATTCGCGAGACGTATCGCCATGTAGAGCTCCATCGTGTCCCGTGCCGTGGATTCGCTTATCAGCCGCGCTGCCCACTCCCTGCCCTCAAGCATGTTCCTCCCCATCGCGAGTCCGATGACCAGGGGGATGGAAAGCACGGTTACTCCAAAATTGGGGTTGGCATCTTGAACCTCCCTCGAGTTCTGAACGGCCCTTTTTATCAGCTCCCCAATGCCCGCCTCGTTGAGCCGGTACGTGCCCCTCCTCAGCAGATCACCGACTTTCGTGGCCTCATGGAGTATGTCCACAGTCCAGGTCTCGGCGAAGAGGAAGTTGTAAAAGCTCAGATCGTCGAAATCGTGGTAGCGGTTCACGTTGCCTGGTTTGGGAATCGCGGCCTCCAGGAGGGGCCCCAGTGTGAACGCTTTGATTATCCTCCATAGTTCCATTTAGACCACCAGATAGATCAGCAGGTACAGGATGTAGAGGGCCAGAACGATCCGCCTGGCCGTTCTCCTGAACATGAGGTAGAACCCAAAGGCCACCAGGGTTACCCCCCAGAAGGCGTCCTTGATGTAGGGAGCGTAGGGTTTAAGGGGTTCCAGGAACGCGGGCTGGAATTCCTTCAGCAGGATGAGAAAACCCAGAAAGACCAGAACTGGACCCAGCCACCTCACATCAGTCACCCCCCGTGAGCAGGATCACGCCGGTGATCAGGAGGGCCACCGCGGCGAGCGTCCTGAAATCCATGACCGGCGTTAGAACGTGGACGAAGGGCTCTGCCAGGAGCAGGGCACCGAGGAGTATGATGACAAGGGCGATTACCCTCGAATCCTCTTTGTCCGGAAAAATCCTACTCAGCCCCTCACCGGTCTCATTGATGACCGTATCCAGCCTATTGGAAAGAGAACCCTCCACAGGC
>JAMONK010000182.1 GCA_027065835.1 Thermococcus sp.
ATTTTGAGATCAAGCGCAGGTACCAGAACTCACTGTTCGGGGATAAAGAGGGCAGGGCATGGGAAGAATGGAACAGGCATTTCCTGGAACAGATCCTCAAGGCAAATGAAAGGAGGAAGGACGGCAAGATGCTGGTTCTGGTTGGAGTCGAGCATTCGTACTGGCTGCGCGGGGAGCTTCGTAAAAGGCACGACATCCAATTACTGGAAGCCCCCGAAGTTCTGCCGGATATCATAGGACCCCGAGGTTCACGCCCCGGCAGTGGGGAGCGGGGATTCAGTCCACCTGAGGGCAAGGGCGAGCGCCTCAAGCTCGTTCATAACACCACCAAAAAACTTTAGGGACTCAGGCATAGTACCCTCGGTGATGGTTATGCGGATTGAGAGGGTGGATGAGCCGCTGGGGCTTAAGGATGAACTGGTTCACTTCGTCTTCAGGGTTTATCAGGGCACGAACGGAGCATATCCGGCGCTGGAGTGGGTAAAGAACAAGCCCTCCACGGACGACTTTGAGGGCTTCAGAAGGGTTTACGAACCGTTCCTTGAGTTCCGCCTTGGAAAGGAGTTCGACGAGCTCTACGTTCTGAGGGATGATGGGGGAAAGATAGTCGGAACGGTCGCCCTCGTCTACAACCTCGGGGAAATGGAGGTTCCCTGGGTGCCGGAGGAGATACGGGGGGAGAAAACCGGACTCATCGAGTTCTTCATGGTCGATCCCTCCCACAGGGGGGAGGGCCATGGTTCGAAACTGCTCAGCTTTGCGGTTGGTAGGTTGAGGGAGCTCGGCAAGGTGCCCCATGTGGTGACGTTTCCGGAGCTTGAAGCTTATTCATACTATATAAAAAAGGGGTTCACGGAGATCATGAGGTACCGGGAGTTCGTCGTGCTGAAATATGCGGAGAGAGACCTCAGAAGTTGAAGTTGATATCCTTCATCAGCTGATCGTAGAACTCCTCCTTGTAGAGCTCAGGGTAGCGGATTATATAGTCGTACTGCTTCCTCAGGATGCTGTGGTGGTTTCTCTCCATATCGGCGAGCATCTCAAGGATGATCCTGGTCTTCTCCGTGGCGGCGTAGCCGGCCAGCTCCCGGTATAGCCTCTCGCTGATGAGCTCTGCCTCCATGGCTATCTCGTAGACCTCGTCTATATTCAGGTCCGGCTTTTTGATGACCTCACCCATTTTCTCAGCGACCACCTTGAACTCGCCTACCGAACTTATATTCACCTTTTTGGCCTCGGTTCTCGAACCCACAAAGCTCTCGGACATTTTCTCTATTATCCTGCGGTGTTTGTCCTCCTCTCCGGCAAGGAACAGGAGTTCATCCCGCATGATATCGCTGGTAACAGCAGAAGCGAGCTTTTCGTATGCCTCCCTGGCACGTATCTCGGCGTTCATGGCGATCTCAAAAACCTCTCTGTCAGTTATCTCCATCGGGAATCACCCAACTGTTATTCTTGCCCATCCTTATTAACCCTTGCACCCCGTGGCATTTGATACGTGCCACGTAAAGCCGTTCGGCGAACCCCAGAGGCAAAAACTTAATATGCTGTGAATAATATAACACCTTCGGTGATACAGTTGGTGAAAAAGGCGTTTGCAGTTCTCGTTTTACTGCTCTTTTTTATGAGCATCATAGCCGCAGGCTGCCTCCAGGGAGGGGGCACGTCGACTTCAAGTCCTGGAAACGGCCCGGTAAGTTCAGCGTCGTCCACTGAATCCTTCGAATACAAGGCGCTCAAACTCCCCCCTGGGAACTACACGACCCTGTACCTCGGTGAGGTTCTCCAGGGAGCATGTCCGCCCGGTCGGGTGAGGGTGACCTTCGCCTACCACCCCAATGGCACCAACGTGACCTCCGTAAGCGTCAGGGGGACTTTCAACGACTGGAAGGAGTGGCACATGAAGGAGATGGCCGACGGCTCCTGGGTCCTCAGAATCTGCCTGCCGCCGGGAACGTATCAGTACAAGTTCTTCATAGATGGAAAATGGGTAAAGGACATGTCGAAGGTCGACCCAACCGCCGATTCCTACGTTGCCGACGGGTACGGTGGAAAGAACGCCGTTAAAATAGTCAAGGGTGAGAGGGGTCTGAACCTGGACTACGACCCCACAGACCCCGCGTACTTTTCAATAGCAGACAACAGGACGGTCATCAGGTTTAAGGTGGCCCCCGGCGAGATAAGCTCGGCGACCCTCGTGACGTCCTTCGGCGAATTTAAAATGGAAAAACAGCTCTGGTGGAGCTCTGGAGAGATGTGGAGGGCAGAGGTACCCGTCGTGAAACCTTTTAAGTACTACTTCAGGATCGAACGAAAGGGAAGCGATGTGCTCCTGCTGAACAACTCCGCGGAGCCGTTCTTTTCCTTTGACGGCGTTGACAGGTTCCCTCAGGTCCAGTGGGTGAGTAAGGCCATAGGGTACCAGATATTCCCTGACCGCTTCTACAACGGAAACAAGAGCAACGATGTCTTTGCCCTGCAGAGCGACGAGCTGTGGCTGAACGAGATGAGTAACGAGAGGCCCATCCTATCGAACTGGAGCGATCCGATAACACCCCTCAACTGCTGCCACCAGTACTTCGGAGGGGACATAGCTGGGATAACGGATAAACTCGACTACCTCAGCTCCCTCGGTGTCAAGCTGATTTACCTCAACCCGATATTCCTGTCGGGGAGCGTCCACGGCTACGATCCCTACGACTACTACCGCATCGATCCCAAGTTCGGGACTAAACAGGAACTTAAGAAGTTCCTCAACGAAGCACATAAGCGCGGCATCAGGGTGATATTCGACTTCGTGCCGGACCACAGCGGTATCGGACACTGGGCGTTCCTTGACGTTGCCGCACGCGGCAGGGCAAGTCCTTACTGGAACTGGTACTTCATCAAGAAGTGGCCGTTCAAACTCGGGGACGGGAAGGCCTACGCCGGTTGGTGGGGTATAGGAAGCCTCCCCAAGCTCAACACGATGAACCCCGCGGTTGAAAACTACCTCCTGGGCGCGGTTATGTACTGGCTGAACTTTGGCTTCGATGGGGTTAGGGTCGATACACCAAGTGACCTCATCAACGCCGACCAGTTCTTCTCGGAGATGCGGAAACGGGTCAAGGCGAAGTATCCAAACGCCTACCTCGTCGGGGAGATATGGACGCTCTCACCCGACTGGGTCAGCGGTGACCGCTTCGACTCCCTCATGAACTACGCCCTTGGAAGGGACATCCTTCTGCCCTACGCAAAGGGTTCCGTGGGAGGGGAGGTGACGATGGGCATGCTTGGGAAGTACTACGCCGCCTACGGCGAGAACGTCGTGGCAATGGGCTTCAACCTCGTGGACTCCCATGACACGTCGAGGGTTCTTACCGACCTTGGAGGGGGGAACCTGGGGGACACGCCCAAGCCCGACGCAGTTAAAAGGCTGAAGCTTCTCTCGACACTGCTCTACACCCTTCCGGGAATGCCGGTAACGTTCCAGGGTGATGAGTGTGGCTTCCTCGGAAACAAGAACCACTACGATGAGCAGCGCTATCCCATTCAGTGGGATAAGTGCAACCAGAGCCTGGTCAACCACTACCGGAACCTGGCGAAACTGAGGGAAAGCGTTCCAGCACTGACCAGCAGCAAGATAGAGTTCTACACGGCCAAAGACGGGGTCCTGGCGTTTTTCAGGGGGCACCATAATGAGGCGCTAGTCATCGCGAACAACGAAAACAACGCAACTCTGATCAAACTGCCGGAAGGGACCTGGAAGGAGGTCTGGCCCACCGGCGGAGGCTCCGTTAAAGGGGAGATAAAAGTTCCCCCGGTGAGTGTGCTGGTCCTCGTCAGGGAGGCAGAGGGGGGATGAGACCTTTTTATATTTTTACACCCCAAAAACGTTAAATACGGTGGATGTGTTCTCTGAATAGCATTCATGTGAAGGTGCGGGTATGTCCGAGCGTGTAATCGGTATCCTGGGTGGTATGGGGCCTCTGGCGACCGCAGACCTGTTCAGGAGGATAATAGAGAAAACCCCCGCGAAGCGGGATCAGGACCATCCCCGAGTGCTTATCTACAACGATCCAAAGATACCCGACAGGACTGATTTTATCCTTGGAAGGGGTGAGGACCCCCGGCCGGAGCTCCTGGCTGGTGCAAAGAAACTTGAGGAATGTGGGGCCGACTTCGTGATAATGCCGTGTAACACCGCCCATTTCTTTGCCGAGACCGTGCAGAAGGGCATAGGTATCCCCCTCGTCAGCATGGTGGAGGAGACGGCCAAGAGGGTTAAGGAGATGGGCATTCGGAAGGTTGGCCTGCTCGCTACGGACGGAACCGTGAAAGGGCTCGTGTACCACAGGGCGCTGTTAAGGCACGGCGTTCAGATAGCCCTTCCATCGAAGAAGTACCAGGCGATGGTGATGGAGGGCATCTACGACGGTGTCAAAGCCGGCGACCTTAAGAAGGGACGTGAGCTGATTCTAACCGTTGCGAAACGGCTGGAGAGAAGAAGCGAGGCCATAATAGCCGGCTGCACCGAGGTCAGTCTGGTGCTGAAGCCAGGGGATCTGGGGGTACCCCTGGTGGATCCAATGGACGTAATAGCCGAGAGGGCCGTGAGGCTTGCGCTGGGAATGGAGGATTTTTAGAGCCATCCCTTCTTCTTGAAGTAGCCCAACATGGTCACGCTGATACCGAGCATTCCAAGCAGAGCGGCTGGGTAGCCGTAGCGCCAGTGGAGTTCCGGCATGTATCCGAAGTTCATACCGTAAACACCGGTTATAAAGGTCAGCGGGATGAAGATCGTAGAGACCACCGTCAGTATCCTTATTATGTCGTTGGTTTTCGTCGAAAGCGTGGAGTAGTACAGCTCTACCAGGCTGTTGGCGAGCTCCCTCTGCCCCTCCAGTATATCGAGAACCTCGGCCACGTGCTCGTGCAGTTCCTCCATAAACTTGGCGCCTTCCCCGCGGAAGAAGGAGCCGCCCTCAAGCCGAAGCTTCCTAAAGGCCTCAAGCAGGGGAAATATCGTGCGTCTCATGAAGAGTATATCGCGCCGAAGACCGTGGATGCGGCGTAGGAGCCCCGCATCGGGTTTCGCCAGAATTCTCCCCTCGAGCTCCTCCATCTGGGAGCTTATCCTCTCGATTATCGGCACGTAGTTCCCAACCACAGCCTCCAGGAGGGCAAAAAGAAGGTAGTCCGAACCGCGCTCACGGAAAAGTCCTTCGCCCCGACGGATACCCTCCCTCACGGGATTGAAGACGTCCCCCTCACGTTCCTGGACCGTAATAACAAGGTTGTCCTTCAGGATAAGCGCCGTCTTCTCCCTTTTAAGACCCCCCTGGGTCTCGTACACTTGGTAGAGGAGAACAAAAACGTAGTCCGGGAAGATGACAACACGGGGATGTGCCGTGGGACGGGAGCTGAGCCTCGATGGGAATCCCCTGAGGTCGAGGAGTTTTTCCAGCTTTGGGATGGCGGAGAAGCCGGTTACGTTTACCCATACTGTAGGGTACTCCGCGAACTGGAGCGCGGATTCCAGGTCAGCCACCTTCCTGCTCATGAAGGAGTCCTTTGAATAAGCCATCACGGTTATTTGGGGACTGTCCATAGGGATCACCCGAAGTCAACAATCATGCCGGAATGGAGCTTGTGGAATCCTTCCCCGTAGGCGTCCATGAACGCAGCCTCCGCCCGAAGGCCCGTGCAGTGACCGGTGTAAACCTGTTCAACACCCAGCTCCAGGAACGCCTTCACAGTTCTCTCTATCCGCTCCCTTCCAGCGTCTATTAGATGAAAGCCGCCGATGACAGCTTTCACGCGCCGTTCTCCGGTTATCCTAATGGCGTGTTTCACTATGCCCACTATCCCCGCGTGGGAGCATCCGCTGACCACCACCAACCCCTCGGGGCCTTTAACGACCAGGCTCATGTCGTCCATAAGGCGGTCCTTCACGGGGCTGCCGTTCTGAAGGGTGTAAACCTTGAGCTCAGACTCTTCGAACATTTCGCGCTCCCGTACCTCCCCGGTGGAGTAGACAGTCCCATTGATAATCTCAAAGGGTTCTGCGGTGAGAATGAGATCACCCAGCTCCTCGATCTCAGGTCTCCTGAACGGAATCCCAACGCTTCTTAGGTGGGGTTCCGTGATGAAGTGGGGACGAAAGATATCGGGATGTGCTATTACCGGTATCCTTCTCCCGATGCTCTCAAGAACCCCTTTCAGGCCCCCCGTATGGTCGTAGTGGCAGTGGGAGAGAAAGACGTAATCTACGTCCCGGGGTTTAAGCCCAAGCAGCCCCATGTTGTGAAGGAGGGGTTCGGCGCTCTGACCGGTGTCGAAGAGTATCCGCCTCCCGCTGGCCTCGATAAGAAAGCTGATACCATGCTGCGCAAGGAAGGGACTCTCATAGCCGGAATAATCCTCTACAAGGGTGTATATCCTCATAAGATCCACCGAAAGGATTAGGGCAGAGGGGAAGTTATAGTTTTCGGAAACCGCAACCCCTTAAAACCATGGCATTGAAATTGAGGTGGTGAAATGGATGGAGATAGGAGTAGTCGGAAAACCGAACGTTGGAAAATCGACCTTCTTCTCGGCCGCGACCATGGTTGACGTTGACATCGCCAACTACCCGTTCACGACAATAGACGCCAACGTCGGGGTTACCTACGCAATAACCGAGCACCCCTGCAAAGAACTCGGCTGTAAGCCCGATCCACAGAATTACGAGTACAGGTCAGGACTGGCCATGATCCCGATAAAGATAATAGACGTCGCCGGCCTCGTGCCCGGGGCCCATGAGGGAAGGGGGCTGGGAAACAAGTTCCTCGACGACCTCAGGATGGCATCTGCTCTGGTCCACGTTGTCGACGCAACGGGCAAAACGGACGTCGAGGGAAACCCAACCGACCACCACGACCCCGTTGAGGATATAGAGTTCCTTGAGCGGGAGATAAACTTCTGGATATTCGGCATACTGAAGAAAGGCTGGGACAAGTTCTCGAAGAGGATAAAACTTCAACACCTGAAGCTGGCACAGGCGATAGCCGACCACCTCACCGGAATAGGTGTGGACGAGGAAGATGTCTGGGAGGCCCTCCACAGGGTTGGGCTTCCGGATGATCCGACGAAATGGAGTGATGAGGACATAATGGCCTTCGTCATGGAGCTGAGGAGAACCAACAAGCCCATAATAGTTGCCGCTAACAAAGCTGATGCCGCCGCGGACGCCCAGGTAGAGCGTCTCATACGGAAGGGAAAGAGCAGGGGGTACATAGTGGTTCCCACAAGTGCCGCCGCGGAACTAACTCTGAGGAAGGCGGCAAAGGCCGGTTTCATCGACTACATCCCCGGCTCGGGCGACTTCAAGATCCTCAAGAGTATGAGCTCCAAGCAGGAAAAGGCGCTCGAACTGATACGGGAGAGGGTTCTTGAGAGGTTCGGCTCCACTGGTGTCCAGAACGTTATAAACCGGGCCACCTTTGAGCTCCTTAAGCTCATCCCAGTGTACCCGGTCGAGGACGAGCACAAACTGACGGATGGGTTTGGGAACGTCCTACCGCACGTCCACCTTCTCCCGGAGGGTTCGACGCCAAAGGATCTGGCGTTTAAAGTTCATACGGATCTCGGCAGGACCTTCCTGTACGCGGTAAACGCAAAGACCCACAGACGCGTTGGGGACGACTATAAGCTCGGGTTCAACGATGTGATAAAAATCGTGGCCACTGCGAAGTGAGCTTTAGCTTCGGAGGGTTCGGGATCCCCATTACTTAAATTAACGTCCCTTGAGAAGACTAAACTGCCCGTACTGGGGGACCGGCACTCACGACCTCATGAGCTCCTGGTACAGTCTCGGCTCCACGTCCGCCCTGGTGAGTCCGAGCATTTCAGCGGTCTCCCATATCTTTCTCTTGGCCTCTTCAACGTCTTCGGTAATGACCTCTATATCCAGGAAGTCCCCCAGGTTCTCCACACGGTTGAGCTCAAAGGTTACGTCCCCGAGCCGGTAAACCAAACGGTACTTTTTAACCCACACATCCTCCCTGTACCC